>JAXJVW010000340.1:0-22181 GCA_036308365.1 Muribaculaceae bacterium | reverse complement strand
TATATTTATAATCTTGATTCAGTCATTTAGGAGCCCCTAAACTCCTTCATCAAGATTAAAAATCTAAATGACAATCCTTCTCAAATCCTGCGATAAATAAATTTAAACAGTTTCTAAATCAAACGAATCGAATCTTGAAAAATTATTCAAATTATTTCCAAACCGTCGTTCCGAATAATAATTCACAAAATTACAAAAAAACTCCATAAGATGCGCCTAAATTGAGCTATTTTAGCTATCTTAGCACAAAAAATAAGAATATGGGTGATATTTCACTGATCGTATATTGGATTCTCAGTGGCGTTTATGTCATAACGGTGCTCAGTGTGGTTGCCATAATCATAGGTGAGAACCGCAATCCGGTGCGTTCGTTGGCCTGGGTGACGGTTCTGACTGTGGTGCCGGTGGTGGGTCTGGTGCTTTATTTTGTGTTTGGTCGCGACATATCAACAAAGCGTGTTGTTCCGCGTAAGGTGAAGCGCAAGTTGCGCAAGCTCGAGATTAAACACAGGGTTGACGATGACCCTAAGAGCGATTTAGGTGTGGCAAGTCTGCAACTGGTCAGGATGGGTGAGCAGTTGTCCATATCCTCGCTCCACGGTTCGTGTGACGCTGAATTGTTTGTTGACGGAAGTGAGAAGTTCAGGCGTTTGATTGATGACATATCGAAGGCCGAGAAGTCGATTCTGATACAATATTATATATTTGAGGATAAGGGTATCGGAACACGTTTGGCCGATCTGCTCTGCGCCAAGGCATCACAGGGTGTGAGGGTCCATCTGATCTATGATCCGGTTGGTTGCTATGGAGTTAAGAAGAATTTCTGGAAAAAGCTGCGTGCTTCTGGTGTTGAGGTCAACTCCTTCGCCACGGTGCGCTTTCCCCGTTTCGGAACACGTATCAACTGGCGCAACCACCGTAAGCTGTGTGTGATCGACGACAAGATAGGTTACATAGGGGGGATGAACATAGCCGACCGTTATGCCACCGGAGGCGACATGTTTGACATGTGGCGCGACATGCACCTTCGAGTGACCGGTAGCATTGTGGCTTCGCTGAAGGTGTCGTTCATCGTCGACAGGTCGTTCATCAATTTCGATAATCCGCTGGTTGACACATGGGATGTGCTGGCCGAGGATATTGACACCACGGGGAGCATGCGGATGCAGATGGCCACGAGCGGCCCTACAAGCCAGTGGTGCAACATTGAGCTGATGTTTCTGCGGGCCATCGGTGGAGCCAAGCGACGTGTGTTCATCCAGACACCCTATTTCCTGCCATCCGACGGATTGCTCTCGGCTTTGCAGGCGGCTTCGTTGTCAGGGGTCGATGTCAGGGTGATGGTTCCGGAAAAGTCTGACTCGAGAATGTTGACAATGGCTACTTCAAGCTACATCACCCAATGTTTGCGTGCGGGGATAAAGGTTTATCGTTTCAAGGCCGGCATGTTGCATTCAAAAATGATGCTTGTCGATGATGAGATGGTGACCATCGGTTCAACGAATTTCGATTTCCGCAGTTTCGAGCATAATTTCGAGGCGAATCTGTTTATATATTCAAATGAGTTCAACGAGCGTGTGGCTGAAAGTTTTTTTGCCGATCAGAAACTGTGTGAGCGGGTTGATGCGGAACGATGGTCGCGCCGATCATTGCTCAGACGTTCGCAGGAGTCGGTTCTCAGGTTGTTGGCGCCAATATTGTAGCAGGCACTTGAAAGTAAAAGATAAGCCGTGGCCCGGAGTGAAGAACATGATAGGTTCATCACTCCGGGCCACGAACGTTTATTTTGCCGGTCAGGATATGACTGACCGTAGTGGAGGCATGGTTATTTTTTGCTGATTTTGAATATTGTTCCTTCAATCAGGGAGCAATACACGTCGCCTGTTTCGGGATCGATGTCGATTCCGTTGACTTCAGAAACACCCACGGGGATGTTCCACAGCAGTTTGTTTGAATTGGCGTCGACGGCCGAGATGATTCCGCGGCGTGAACCGGCGTAGATGATTCCATCTTGTTCGGCCACGATGCAGGGTGCATGCTCATAACCGAGATTCATGTCGACACATGCGATCTCGTTGAATTCAGGAGTGGTGGTGTCAACGATGACCAGCTCGCCATCCATAGTTTTGGCGTAGGCGCGTTTGCCGTCGACACTACGTCCGAGACTCTCGCGATATTTGTGGTTGTTCACTCGCCAGATGGTTTTGCCGGTTTTGCGGTCGATTGCGGTCATGTAGCGGTCGGGGGCAACGACAATGACTTTGTCGGGGGTGACGACAGGAACTACGTTGCCCGGTCCGAGCATGTTGGCCGTTTTGCCGTTGCTCCATTTCCAGAGCAGTTTCCCGGTGTTGGCGTCGACGGCGCGGAGGTAAGTGTCCCATGTGCCGAAGAAGAGTTCGTCGCCGTCAACCACCGGAGCGGCCTGGCAGTAGTTGCCGAGTGAGTCGATGCGCCAGAGCAGTGATTCGTCAGCGGTGTTCCATTTTTCGAATTTCTTGTAGCCTCCTTGATAGAGGTTGTCGCCAACCAGAAGACCGTCGGCCACGTAGGCGCCTGACGAGGGAATTGATTTGAGGATGTCGCCGTTTTCAGTGTCGAGAACCATCAGATAATGAACCGATGCGGGAACGTATACTTTTTTGCCTGTTGATTGCTGGCGTGAGAAGAGGGCGGCTCCGGTTGGAGTTGACCATTTCAGTTCTCCGGTTTTTTTGTCGATCGCTTTGGCATGGCCCAGCGAGTTACCGAAGTAGATGTTTTTGCTGTCGATTCCCAGACGTGTGAAAATTGAAGCTGAGTCGGCCCATAGCTTTTCCACGGTGAATCCTTCGGGATTACGCAGTGTTTCGGCTTGCTCGGTAACGAGAGGTTTATTGACTGTTTTAACCGGGAATGACGCAACCAGTTGAGGGGCGGCGGCGAGTGGTTTGTTGAATACGAAGATGCTGTCGGCTGTCACGTCGACCATTGAGTAGCCATGACCGTCGGCTTTGCGGTCGAGCGCGGCCACCATCATACCCTGGATGTCGCCTGCCTCGTAAGGAATGTAGCGGTGGTAGTGGCCGTTGAGGTGGATGATAGTCGGATATTGTTCAAGGATTCTGATGTAGTCGGCGTAGTTGTCGAGGTCATCTTTGCGCAGGGGATAGTGGTTGACCGAAATCACGCGTTTACCCTCAGTGGCTACGCTGTCGAGGGTAGCTTTCAGCCAGTGGAGGTCTTCCTGTTTAACATGGCCGTCGCCCATTTTCATGTAAGGGCCACAGTTGCAACCAATCACCACGATGTCGTTGATTTCAGTGACGAAGCGGTCGTTGCCCCAAAGGTCCATGAATGTTTTGGTGGCGCTCTGTGACCATGTGTCCTCATGATTGCCGGGGATGCAGAATGAGGGGAGTGTTATCTGGTCGAGTATCGACTTGACGTTTTTGAGCTCCTTGTCGGACCCTTCGTTTGAGAGGTCGCCGAGAATCAGCACGGCGTCAGCGTTAGAATTGTTGATTTCTGCCACTGCCTCACGCAGTTTGGATTCATTGACGTTTCCCGGTGTTACATGGACGTCGGTCAGGATCATGAACCGGGTGTTAGCGTAGGCGCACAATGACACGAGCAGTGTCATCGCAAACGCGAAGAATAAACGAAAATTCATAAATATGATGATAATTAAGGGTTAGATTTTCAGGGTGTCGAATTTCACACCGTGTAGGTGTCAGTGTTATTTCAAAGAAAGGAGGATGTGTTATCAGGAAACACATCCTCCCTTATGTGATTCAAGAATTGAGTGGAATCAGATCAGGTACTGTGAGGAGATTGACTGGTTGTCGTGAACGCGGCGGATTGTGTCGGCGAACAGACGTGCCACGGATAGGATTGTGGCTTTTTTGCAGTCTTTGTTGAAGGGGATGCTGTTGGTGAAAATCATTTCAGTCATTCCGCAGTTGTCGATACGTTCGGAAGCCGGGTCGCTCATGATAGCGTGAGAGCAGAGGGCTCTGACTGATTTAGCACCGTTGGCGAGCATCAGGTCGGCTGCTTTGGTGATAGTGCCGGCGGTGTCGACCATGTCGTCAACGAGCACCACGTTTTTGTCTTTTACGTCACCGATGACTGTCATTGTAGCGACAACGTTAGCTTTTGCGCGCTGTTTGTGGCAGAGCACCAGGGGTACGTTGAAGTACTTGGCGTAGCTGTTGGCGCGTTTGGCTCCACCCACGTCGGGAGTGGCGATTACCATGTCTTCAAGGTTGAGTGATTTGATGTAGGGGATGAAGACTGATGAACCGTAGAGGTGGTCGACGGGGACATTGAAGAATCCCTGGATCTGGTCGGCGTGGAGGTCCATTGTGATAACGCGGTCAACACCGGCAGTGCTGAGCAGGTCAGCAACGAGTTTGGCGGCGATTGACACACGTGGTTTGTCCTTGCGGTCCTGTCGGGCCCAGCCGAAATAGGGCATGACGGCGATGATGGATTTGGCTGATGCGCGTTTAGCCGCATCGATCATGAGGAGCAATTCCATCAAGTTGTCAGTGTTAGGGAAGGTTGACTGCACGAGAAACACCTCGCAACCGCGGATAGATTCTTCAAAGGATACTTCAAACTCGCCGTCGGCGAAGTGCTGAATGTTCATTTTTCCTAATTCTACTCCGAGGTCTTTGCAAATTTCCTCAGCCATGTAGCGCGATTTCGTGCCGGAAAAAATCTTGAAAGGAGGTAACATAAAGAATGAAAAGTTTATTATAGTTTACATTAGTCATATCTCCTGATGGGGAGGTGTAATGTCATGTAAAAATTATTTGGTGCAAAGTTAGTTATTTTGAGTTGTATTTTTGTTGTCGGAGGGTGATTTTTTTCTGCCGGTTTTGATCTTTGAGTGTTCAATTTTCCAAATGACGGCATTGTGGGGCGCGATGAAGGTGTCGAAAGGAACATTGTCGGAGAGTATTTTGCCGGATCGTTCGCCTGTGAGCAGGTCGGTTGCTTCAACTGTTCCGCGGGGTATGTTGAGCATGTTGAATGCGTCGGAGGGGATGTTTATCCTCAGGTCGGCGGTGTTGTGGCTGAAGTTCGCGGCAATGAGCAGTGTGACATCGTTGAATGAACGGAGGTAGACGAAGTGGCGGTGGGGGTTGAGCGACGGGTTCTGGTAGTTGACATACATGAGATCGAAAAACGAACCCTGGCTTATGGCGTCTTCTTTGTTGCAGAGATTGAGTATTTTGGAATAGAGTTCTCTCAGCCACCGTTCGCGGGCGGTCAGTTTGGTCACTCCTGGGTCGCCGTGGTTGAACCAGCGGCGGAGTGTTGGAATGCTCCAGTAGTCGAATATGGTTGTGCGTCCGTCGTGACCGCTGAATCCTTCGGCGTCGGCTGCCGGTTCGCCTAATTCCTGACCGGCGTAGATCATCATCGGACCGGTAGAGATTGTGGAGCTGACCACGAGCGACGGGATTACGAGGGCGGGGTCGGCGGCGTATTGTTCGGAGGCGAAACGCTGTTCGTCGTGATTCTCGAGGAAGTTGAGCATTTTCGGACCTATTCCTTCAACGGTTTGCCAGCAACTGGTTAGCTGCGCCGCCGAGAAGTTATGGCATTGGATGCCGCGGAGTGTGTCGTAGAGGTTGACTTTGTCGTAGAGATAGTCAAAGTGGCCTTTTGAAAGGAAGTCACGATAGAGGCTTACGTCGTAGATTTCTGCGATGAATATTATTTCGGGGTAGTGTTTTTTCACTTGCGGGATTGCCCATTCCCAGAATTCCAACGGCACCATGAACACCATGTCGCACCGGAATCCGTCGATTCCTTTTGAGGCCCAGTAGCGGAGGATGTGGAGCATTTTCATCCAGGTTGAGGGGATGGGGTCGAAGTGTGTGGAGTGGTCGCCGTAGTCGACGCCGTAGTTCAGCTTTACGGTCTCGTACCAGTCGTTGCGTCCGGGGAAAGCGGTGAAACAGTCGTTACCTGAGGCTTTTGCCGGAAATTCTATGTATGCGTCATCGCCATCGCCCAGGTCGATTGTGGGGGCGAAGAGCTGGCGTGTGATATAGTAGAAGTTGTTGTTCGGGTCGAAGAATTTTGTTGTGTCGTCGTTCACCCCGAAGTCTTCAATGCCGTTGGGTTTGGCATCGGAGCAGTAGCGCCTTGCCACATGGTTTGGGACGAAGTCGATAATGACTTTCATTCCGGCATTGTGTGTGCGTTTGACCAGGTTTTCGAATTCGGCCATTCTGTCGGGCACTGACACAGCTATGTCAGGGTCGATGTCATAGTAGTCGCTGATGGCATAGGGCGATCCGGCTTTACCTTTGACCACATGGGGGTTGTCAGGAGTGATTCCGAATTCCGAGTAGTCAGTTGCGTGGGCATGTTCAATCACTCCGGTGTACCAGATGTGGGTGATGCCTAATTTTTTGATTTCAGCGAGGACTTTAGGTGTGAAATCATTCATTTTGCCAGATCCGTTAACGGTTATGTCACCGTTGTGGACGCAAGTTTCGCATTTGTTAAGCAGTCGTGGCAGAATCTGATAAATGATTGGTTTCATGACAAGCGTAGGGTGGTGTTATTGTTGTATTTTCAATTTGTGGATGTTGTTTTTTAGGAAACGCCGTGTTGTTGCGTAGCCGCTGATGTAGACCTGCCGGATTTCTTTGAGGTTGAACACTTTGTAGTTGGCTATTTCGGGCATTTCCACATGGAGGTCGCACATTGCGATGTCCTCGGTTTGGTTTGAGCGTTCCATAAGCATGAATGTGCGCAGGGCAATGCTCAGCAGTGAACTTTTATAGGTGTGATGGAGCAGTGGACTGCAGTTAACGCCAACGAGATTTTGGCATTTGTCGCGGATTATCCATGCCGGAAGGTTGCGCAACACACCACCGTCGACATAGGGGGTGTTGTCGATGATGATTGGCTTGAACACGATGGGGATGCAGCATGAGGCCATGACGCGCTCGGCAATGTCACCTGTGTGGAATTCCACCGGTGTCCCTTTGCTGAAGTCGGTCACTCCGAGATATGTCGGTATGGGGAGGTCTTCGAGTCGGGTGTAGGGATAAACGGCTTGTTTTATTAGTTCGCCGAAACGTTCGAGCAGGAAGAATGAGTCGCCGTGGAAGTTCCATTCGGTCAGGTCGCGGAGTTTCTTTTCGGCAAACAGTGCGAGGATACGTTCGGTTGAGAGTCCGGCGGCATACATCACAGCTGCGGCCGAACCGGCGCTCACACCGGCGAGAATGTCGGGTTTCAAGCCGAATTCCTCAAGGGCTTTCAGGGCTCCCAGATGGGCGAAACCGCGCGCCCCGCCACCGCTGAGGGCTATACCGATGTTATGTTTAGGCGTGCTGTCCATAAAATTACTCCAAACTCTATGCAAAATTACTGAAATTAATTGTAATTTGCAATAAAAAAGGAAAACTCCATATAATTCAGATGTTATATGGAGTTTTGCGCTGTAATTTCTTCGCTGATTATTCTTCGGCGGTTTTTTCTGATTCGGTTCCGGCTTCAACGAATGAGGTGAATCCGGCAGCGATAAGCTGGTTATACCATGTGAAGAGTTTTTTTATGTCGGCGGTGTAAACTCTTTCTTCGTCGAAGTTGGGGAGCACTTCTTTGAAGAATGCGCGAATTTCCTTGTCGCCTCCGAGACCTTTGATGTCGACAGGTTTGCCTTCGGCTTTATTGAACAGGTTTGTCAGCACGTCGCCGAGCTGAATGTCGTCCTCGGTGGTGTACATTGAAACGTCACCTAAAGAGATCACTTTGTCATGGGCGTAGGCGGGAACACGTTTACCGGTTGCGAGTGACTCAACGATGAGCATGTTTTTACCTTGGTTGACAAGACGGAACAAACCGGGGCGGCCGGATATGGATAATATTCTCTTGAGCATATGTTCGTAGTTTAGATGTGTATGGATTAATTTTATGCAAAAGTAAGCAATTCTTGTGAACTGCGCAAAAATGTCATGTTTTTCTTTTCAGGATATAACTCAGTGCTTCTGTTTGGATTTTTGAGTTGAGGAGTTTATTTATAGCCAGATAGAGTGTGGCGCCGGCGACACTTTGCAGCGCGAGAATCAACCACGCGTCGGCGTTGATGAATGTTATGAGATGCACCGGTGTCATTGTGGCGACAGTTATGATGAGGTAGGGGGCTATTTCCTTTAGGAACTTTGCCGGGTGCACGTTGACTTTACGCGCTGTCACCAGCAGGGTTATCAGCCAGGTCAGCGCCGCCGCGATGAGTTGTCCCCAAAGGAGGATGCTCAGTCCGGCGACAGGGTTCCCGGGGGTTGAGCATGCTATTTGTGGAAGCGTGATTATCAGTGCGGCTATTGCGACGGTGTCGCGGAGCGTTTCCATGTACACGATCATTTTAGATTCGGCTTTGGCAACGAGATAGTTGTTGTATAATCCGGTGAAGACGGTGAACACTCCCCGCAACAGCAGGAGCTGGAAAAGGATTATGGATGGATCCCATTTGGTTCCGAACAGCGCATGAAATATAGGGGTCGCCATGACCATCAGCAGTCCTAACGCGGGGAATGTCAGGTAGGCGGTGAACTTGTTCATTTTCGCGGTTGTCCGGATGAAACGTTCGCTGTCGTCCTGAACAGCTGACAGGGTGGGGAGGAAGGCCGATGTGACGGATTGAGAGAGCGAGGTGATGCCCATTTTGCTCCATTTGTCGGCTTGTGTGTAGTATCCCAGTGAGGCGAGTCCGGCCATGTTTCCGATGAAGAAGGAGTAGATGTTCTGGAACAGTGTGTTGAGGAATGATGTCGCCAAAATGCCTGAGCCTACGCTGAAAAACGATTTCAGGGCTGACCATGAGAACATCGCTGCGGGCAACCATCGGTTGACTGTCCAGAGAATCAGCGACTTGACTAATCCGTTGGCGAGTGTCTGCCACACAATTGCCCACGCTCCGTAGCCCATGAACGCTCCGTAGATTCCGGCCACGGCTCCGGCTGTCAGTCCGAGGGCATTGGCGGCCGCAAGTGGCCGGACGTTCATTTTTTTCATCAGGATGTTGGCCTGGATGATAAACGTGGAGTTGACTATTATGGCCAGAAACATTACTCGCGACAGGGGGATGAGTCGGCTGTCGTGCTGGAATATGTCGGCGATGAGCGGAGCGCAGAAAAAGAGAATCAGGTAAAGGAAAACGGCTATTCCGATGTTGAACCAGAAGACGGTGGAGTAGTCGGTGTGGGTGGGTGATTTCCGTTGTATCAGTGCTGTTGAGAATCCGCTGTCAACGATCATCTGGGCGAATGCCTGGAATATCATTATCGCGCCGACCAAACCGAAATCTTCCTGTGACAGCACGCGCGCCAGAATTATTCCGGTGGCGGCATAAAGCAGTTGAGTGGATACGCGGTCAATCACGTTCCACTTCAACGATTTAGCGGTCAATTGCTTAAGGTCGCTTTGCTGTTCGCTCATCGCACTAAGTGATGGGGTGTCAAACGGGGAGGGGATGGATGTTTATTCCTCCACCATAGGTAACACTTTTATGTTGATGGCGCTGTTGTCGATTGTTTTGGGGGTTCCGCTGTAATAGACTTTGCCGGTTCCGGCACCGCTTACAGACAGATAGTTGACGGGGAAGCAGCCAATGGCTCCGGTGCCGATGAGTTTGCACTTCACTTCTTTGGCTTTGAGGCCGTCGGCCTGGATTGTTCCCACGCTCATGTTGGTCAGATTGGCTTGGTCGCATTCGCCTGAAACGATAATCAGACCATTGCCTGTTGTGATAGAGGCTGAAATGTCGAGTGCCACGAGGTTGTTGGCTATGACCCTGCCGTTGCCTATGACACGCAGTTTCAGTTGCGGTCCGGAATTCACATTGGTGAGGTTAATCAATGAGTCCGACTGGTTTTCAGCCATAGTCAGGAATTTGGAGTAAACGGTTACGGTAGGTGGGTTCTGCGGCTTGTTTTTTTTGTTGGCGAATTCCACTGACAGTTTCCCCTTGTTGTTGGCGAAGACAATTTGGGGTGCGATTTCCGGGGTTGTGTAAAACACGGCTAAACCGGCTGAGTCGGTGCTGCTGACATATTTTATGTTAATGTTATCGCGCATTTTGATTTGGGTGAAATCATCGATTTTCACTTCATAACGGCTCACGGATTGAGCTAACGCTGTGGTTGTGAGCAGCAGAGATGCTGCTGTTAATAATGATTTGAGAAACATGACTGGATGCTGTTAGTTGATTTATTTAGAAATTGTGCCTGTTCCGTAGTTGGCTCTGTTTTGTTTTTTGCAATTGAATCCGCTGAGGTCAATCAAGCCGTCGGCGTAGTTGACAATGGCGAATGCTTTGGCGTTTCCGCTCACGGAAACTTTCCCTGATGCATTGTTGAGGATTTCGCCACGACGGGTACGGATGGATTTAATCGTGATTGAGCCTTTGCTGTTGTTGAGTATGCGTGTGCCGTGGCATTGCAGTTTGTTTATGTCAAGTGCTCCCGAGGCATTGTTGAAAATGTCGGCGAAACGTGCTTTGGCGTTGTTCACTGCCATGGATGCCTCGCTGTTGCATGAGAGCATGAGGTGTCCGGCGCTGACTTCATCGCATTTGATTTCGCTGTCGCCGTTGCTGATCAGGCATATGTCGGCCACACGTGGCAGCTTTTTTATCAGTATTGTCCCCGAGAGGTTGTTGATGACTTTCGTGACGGAGTCGCATGCAACGATGACCACGCGTGATTTGACTGCGTTGGCGGCTGATTCTCCTGTCACATAAAGCGTCGAGGTTGAGTCGACCACGCAATGCAGTTTCTGCGCCAGGGTGTCGGCGGTGTTGTAAACGACATATCCTTTGTGGTTTTTGTCGAGTATCACTTCGACAGTCATGTCGCCGTTGACCACAATCTTATCGAAGTGGTGGGGCATGGCCAGCACCACACGGCTTTGTTCCTGGATGCCGGACGCCGAAACCGTGGCTAATCCCACGGTCAGGAGCAGTATGAAGAAGATAAGTTTAGTTTTCAATGTTAAGTCGGGGTATTATTTCGGTTTCTATATTATGGAGAATGCTGTCGAGTTCGCTGTAGTTGTCGGCCCGCAGCATGGCTATTCTTGTTTCCCGGAAATGCGGAATGCCTTTGAACAGTGGTGAAGCGGCCAGGTGGCGGCGGATGTGGAGTATGCCCCGATATTCGTCGATGCGGTCGATGCTCTCCCGGATTTGACGGCGCAAAATGGCGAACTTTTGAGCTATCGACAGTTCGTTGATTTCACCGTTGGCCATGAATGATTTCATTTCATGGAAAATCCATGGCGCGCCGATCGATGCCCGGCCAACCATCACACCGTCGACTCCTGAGTTTTCAAATGCTTGCTTCAGTTTTTGCGGGGTGGTTATGTCGCCGTTTCCTATCACGGGAATTTTGAGCCTTGGATTGGCTTTGACTTTGGCTATCATGTCCCAGTCGGCTTCTCCGGTGTACATCTGAGAGCGTGTGCGTCCGTGAGCCGTGAGTGCCTGAATGCCGCAATCCTGAAGCTGTTCGGCCAGATCTACGATGATTTTGCTTTCGTGGTCCCAGCCGAGGCGTGTTTTGACGGTTACCGGAATATTGACTGCGTCGACCACGCTGCGGGTGATCTGGAGCATTTTGGGGATGTCACGGAGCATGCCGGCACCGGCTCCTTTCCCGGCCACTTTCTTCACCGGGCAGCCGAAATTGATGTCGAGGATGTCGGGCTTAACCTGTTCGACTATTCTGGCAGCTTCCACCATCGGCTCCACTTCCCTTCCATAGATTTGTATCGCTGTCGGACGTTCGCGGTCGTCAATGTGAAGTTTGCGGGTGGTGGCTGAGATGTTGCGTATGAGGGCGTCGGCCGAGACGAATTCAGTGTAAACCATGTCTGCGCCTAATTCTTTGCAAATCAGACGGAACGAATGGTCCGTGACATCTTCCATCGGGGCGAGCATCACGGGGTTGTTTCCTAAGTCGACTTTTCCAATTTTCATTTTCGAGATAATTTTAATTAGCGAAGTTAACTAAAAACTATCGGTAAAGCAAACTTTTCACAAGGAAAAGAGCGGTGTGGGCGATTTGTTTCAATCATGTGGCGGGGTTGTTATCGCAGCTGTGGCGGTCTACATCATTGAATCGATGATGAAGGGTAGCAGCGATGTGTCGACATTGATTGTCCGGAGCTTGGGGATGTCTTCGAGAAGTATTTTTATCACTTCTTCGCGATTGTTGTCCATCCGTTCCACGGCGAGATTGTAGGAGTTTATCGCTTCGGCGAAATCACGTGTTCCGAGGGCAACGTGCCCCATGTTTATGTAGTCGGCGGCTGACGGTTCGAGCATGAGAATGCTTCTGTAATGGCGTGTGGCGGTTGTGAAATCGCCGAGCATGAGATAGCACCATGCCATGGACCGCAGTGTGCGGATGTCGTTGGGCTTCAGATAGTTGATTTTGTGGTATGCTTTAAGGGCGTTGGAGTAGTCGCTTTGCGCCATACGGCAGTTGCCGAGGTTCATCGCATAGAGAATGTTGTCGGGATCGGAGTTCTCCAGTGTGGCGTAATATTTTTCTGCTTCGCTGAATTGCCCCGTTATGTAGAGGATCTGTGCAATGTTTTTCCGGGTCCAGACGGAGCGGGAATCAAGCAATTCCGACATTCTGAAATATTTCAACGCCTCATCCCAATTTTTCTCTTTCTGATAGCAGTAGCCGATTTTTTGATAGCGCTGCGCTGAGGCCACGGTGGTGTTCTCGAGTTTGAGGAATATGGCGAGAGCCTCGGCGTAGTAATGGTGTTTGAAGTAGAATTCGGCAACCAGACTCAGTGTGTCGGTGTCGTTGAACCGGTTGTCCAGGGCCGGTATGTTGGCAACGCTCAGGGAGCCGTTGAAGGGGTCGTTGAACTCCCCTTTGCGGCGAAACAGTTTGAAGAACCGGTAGAGATTCTGAATGTATTTGTTTACGATGTTTTTGCGGTCGGTCACCGATGTGTTCAGTGCTGCTGACCTTAGTTCGTCGAGGTTGAGGTTCTGGGCTTTCATCTGCGACATCATCATCTGCCGCTGTGAGTCGGGCACATTCTTTAATGAAAGCAGGAAAGAGAACTTGTCACTGTCGCAAAGGAACGGCGACATTGACACAATGTTGGCCATTGTATCATCGAGTCCGGCGGTGTCGTTGAGCAGGGTGTGGTCAGTGTGGAACGGTGTGAACCAGTTGGCTATCTCATTGAAGAACGGGAATGACTTGAGGTGGGCGAAAGTGCTCATGAACACGTCGCCACCCTCTTCCTGAATTTTCGACAGCGATTTAAGTTTGTCGGCGATGCCGCTTTTTGCGAGCTTTTCCTGCCACTCCGGATTCTCTTCGAGTTCGGCTATGTCATCAAGCGTGTTGATTTCGGTGTTTATCCGTTTCAGGTCGGGCTGCAATTTGAGTAGCTCGGGCATCACTTCCTGCTGCATCTTCCGGTTTATGCGCTCAGTGTCGATTGAACGCACGAATTCCGTGAAGACTATTCTCAGGTCAGATTCCCACGATTTCACCATAGAAGCTGCCTCGAGCGCCGCCTCCATTTTGGGCGATAGCTGAACTGCTGTGTACATCATGCTGACTATCACCGCACAGGTCATTGCCTGCAGGGCGAGCGTTGGTTGGCTGTCAGCAAGTGTGGCATAGCTGTTCCAAAGAAGGGCGAGACGGTCGTCGTCGTAGAATTCCACCAACCCCAGGAACAGTGATGAAGTCACCAACTGGCGCGCATGGAGCGGAATGGAGTCTGAATTTATGAATTCGCGCAAAGCTTCGACTGTGTCTTTATGTAATGGGAAAGAGACCCATAGACGGTTGAATATGCGTCGCTCGAGCATCTCCTTTCTGTAGAGGTTGTCTTTGCGTTCAGGCGAGTCGTCAGCAACGAGGTTGAACAAGGAGGAGTCGTTGACAAGTTTTCTGTAGCGGTCGAGCAGTTCCTTGACCGAGTCTTCCGGTTTAGTTGCTTCGTAGCGCAGTGTGCCGTAATAGAGTGACGGAGTTTCGGCAGTCAGGGAATTGCGCGAAAGGGAGTCGGCGATTGCGTGGACTTTGATTGCGAAAGCCCTGTATTGCGACATACGCTGCGGATCGTCGGCTCCCGATTGCATGTAGGAGAGCAGACGGTTGTAGTTGTCGTCGATTTCACCAATCTGCTCAAGCGCACGGTTGTTGCGCACGGTCAGGGCGACATTTCGTGTCTGTTCAATGGCAGCTTTCAGACGCTGGTCCTTGAGGAGTGATTTTATTTTCGCAATGTGGGGTTGTATGTCTATTTTCATGTGTCAGAGTGTCACGTGTAATTTAAAGTTCGTTGTCGGGCGATTACATTTCTACGCTCAAACAGTTCGATGGTCGGCGGATCAGTCGAAGTTCACCTGACCACCGCAAACTAATGATAAAACATTGCAAAAATCTTGCCAGTTTAACAGCGACGGAATTTTTATTTGGAAATCACTTCGCCGACAAGATGAATCGCTGGAGGTAAATTGCTGCCAGTCAGGGTGAGTTGTTATTTCAATAATGCCGCCGCGTCGGGAAACTCAATCTGGAACATAGGCACCATTTTGACTGACTCGGGAATCAACGTGTCATCGTAGTCACCGGCGGCGGCCAGGCCGGCTTTTATCACGCTTGCTCTGTCGTTGACAAAATAAATTTTTTCGGCACCTTTCTCACATAGAAAAATGTAGGTTTTGGTGTCAGGTTCGTTGACTGTGTAAACCGTTACACCGGCCAAGGAATTGAGGCGTGATTTTTTGAAGGCGGTCATTTCGGCTGAGACGTCGCCGGTGGCGCGTCCTGACGACCGGAACTCGCCATTCATGGTCAATATGGCACCCTGAGGACTCAGTCCACGGCTTTTGTTTTCTTTCGCGGCATCGGTGGCCATGTCGAGAAATACCATATCGGTTGGAGAGTAGCGCTCTACCTTTGAAACTGGGATTTCGCCATGGGCGGAGATGCAGGCCGATGCGGCTCCGGCCAAAAGTAGAAACGATGCAATGATTTTATTCATGATTATGTTTTGATTGTGACACGGTTAGTAAGCGACCTTGTCCTCCTTGTCGGCCCACATTTCAAAGGCCTTGATTGTGCGTTTGTTTTCCATGTGGACGCAGGGGAGAGATCGACGTTGTTTAGGCAGAGCGAGTTCATCGTAGATGAATTTGTCGCTGAAATTGATTTTATCGGCATCTTCCTGAGTGTTACCGTAAAAGATGCGTTCAACTCCGGCCCAGTAGAGTGCGCTCAGACACATTGGGCATGGTTCGCATGAGCTGTAGACGGTGCATCCTGCCAGATTGAATGTCTGCTCCTTGGCACATGCCTCGCGGATGGCGTTCACCTCGGCGTGGGCTGTGGGGTCATTGGTCAGGGTCACGGAATTGGCGCCGGTGGCCACTACTTTGCCATCGCGCACAATCACCGCACCGAACGGGCCTCCCCCTTTGAGAACATTATCTTCGGCTAAGGCGGCTGCCATGTTCATGAATTCCAGATCTTCGGGAGTTATGTTTATTTCTTTTATCAGCATGGTTGAAAAATTAGAGTGTTGTTTGAGGTTAACTCATTAAAATATAGAAGTGAGCTGTTTGAATCAGAGTGCCAGAATTTGATTGGCGTGGTCAGCTGTTTTAATCTGTTTGGGGGTGAAAATGTGGGTTATCACACCGTTTTCATCGGCGATGAAAGTTGTGCGGAATGTGCCCATATACTTGCGTCCGCACATTGATTTTTCGCCCCAGACGCCCATCTCTTCCACCAGATTGTGCTCGGGGTCAGAAATCAGGTCGAATGTCAGTTCCTGCTTATCGATGAATTTTTTGTGCGACGCCTGTGAGTCAACGCTCACACCGAGCACTTCATAGCCTTTGGCCTTGAGAGCTTCCATGTTGTCGCGCATTGACCGTGCTTCGGCCGAGCATCCGGGGGTGTTATCCTTGGGATAGAAATATAAAATCAATTTTTTACCTGCGAAATCGCTGGTCCGTATCTCTTTACCATCCTGATTCAGGCCTAACACCTCAGGCAGTTTATCTCCAATATTCATAATTTCAGTGTTTAAGTTCGTAAAATAAGCGTAAGGGTTCCGGCCGTCATGAGCCGACGGGTGGCACAATAAATGTGTCACCTAATTAATAGACAATTCAAAATTAATAAAGTTTAATGAAAAATTCGTAACTTCGCAGGAAATTATTAAAGCAAAAGTGCGAAAAATGTACTTAACACCCGCAATTATATGTCAGAAAACTCCCTGTTATCACGCCTCGATGGCATAGAAGCCCGTTTTGAAGAGGTTTCCACCCTCATCACAGACCCCGATGTTATTTCAGATATGAAACGATATGTGAAATTGACTAAGGAATACAAGGATCTACAGCGGCTCACCGAAGCCACCCGACGCTACCGCACCGCATTGTCGAACGTTGACGAGGCGCGTGAGATTCTTGACACTGAGGATGATGAGGAAATGCGCTCCATGGCCAAACTTCAGCTCGAAGAGAGCAACAGCGCCATTCCGGCCATGGAGGAGGAGATAAAGCTTCTGCTCATTCCGGCCGACCCCGAGGATGGCAAAAACGCAATTGTCGAAATCCGTGGTGGCACCGGAGGCGATGAAGCCGCTATTTTCGCCGGCGACCTGTTCAAGATGTATTCGAAATACTGTGAATCGAAAGGTTGGTCAGTTGCCGTGACAAGCTATAGCGAAGGTTCGGCCGGCGGCTACAAGGAAATTGTTTTCGCCGTTACGGGCGACAATGTTTATGGCACTCTGAAATATGAAAGCGGGGTGCACCGTGTTCAACGTGTGCCGGCAACGGAAACACAGGGTAGGGTGCACACTTCGGCTGCGACGGTGGCGGTGCTCCCTGAGGCCGAGGAGTTCGATGTGGAAATCAACGAAGGCGAAATTAAATGGGATACGTTCCGAAGCGGTGGCGCCGGAGGCCAGAATGTGAACAAGGTTGAGTCAGGTGTGCGCCTGCGTTACATGTGGCGTAACCCAAACACCGGTGTCTCGGAAGAGATACTCATCGAGTGTACCGAAACACGTGACCAGCCGAAGAACAAGGAGCGCGCGCTGAGTCGTCTGCGCACGTTTATCTATGACAAGGAGCATCAGAAATATCTCGATGACATAGCCTCACGGCGCAAAACCATGGTGTCAACCGGTGACCGTTCGGCCAAGATACGCACATATAATTATCCTCAGGGGCGTATAACCGACCACCGTATAAATTACACAATCTATAATCTGCAGGCTTTCGTCGACGGTGATATTCAGGCTTGTATCGACCAGCTCATCATCGCCGAGAATGCGGAGAAACTCAAGGAATCGGAATTATAATCACACACAATGCCGCATAGCGTTGCATATTATCCACAATTGACATGACAAAACAACAATTAGTAGACGAAATCAAACGAACAGGCTCTTTCCTTTGCGTGGGCCTCGACACTGACATCAAAAAGATTCCCGCACATCTGCTTGAATGCGAGAATCCCGTGTTTGAATTCAACAAGGCTATCATTGACGCTACGGCTCCTTATTGCGTAGCCTACAAGCCTAACACCGCCTTCTATGAAACTCTCGGTGCGAAAGGATGGGTAGCCCTTCAGCAAACCGTTGATTACATCCGTAGCAACTATCCCGAGAAACTCATCATCGCTGACGCCAAACGCGGCGACATCGGGAACACTTCGGCAATGTATGCACGCGCTTTCTTCGAATCAATGGGCGTCGATGCGGTGACCGTGGCCCCATACATGGGTCAGGATTCGGTGAAACCGTTTCTGGGCTATGACGGTAAGTGGGTCATATTGTTGGCTCTCACTTCAAACAAAGGTGCCGATGACTTCGAGGTGAAGGAAATGAACGGCGGAATGAAACTGTTTGAACAGGTTTTGACCACCTCAAAGGAATGGGGTAGCGATGAAACAATGATGTATGTGGTTGGCGCCACTCAGAGCGAGATGCTCGCCGACATACGCAAAATTGTCCCTGACCACTTCTTGCTGGTTCCCGGTGTAGGTGCCCAGGGTGGCAGTCTGGCCGAGGTGTGCCGACATGGAATGACCAAGGATTGCGGCTTGCTGATAAATGCTTCGCGCAGTGTGATCTACGCTTCGAATGGCGAAGATTTCGCTGAAGCCGCCGCCGCTGAAGCCTCACGCCTGGCAGCTGAAATGAAAACCTATCTTTGACCGGGACGGATAACCCTCATCAGGCAGCTGTCGCAAACAAACTGAAGTTTATAGCGGTTGTTGCCGGAAACCAAATAGAGTCTGTCGGGAAGTTTCCCGGCAGACTTTGTTTTCAGGCATGCGCCGAGTTCGCGCCGGAGGCAGTAGCGGGTTTCCATAACCTGTTGGTCGACTGACAGATCGGGCTTGCTCACCTCCATGGCCGGTGTGATCATTCTGACTCCAGCCGCAGTGTAAAATTTGCGGGCCATGCTGTTGGCCACGTTCCCCCGGCTGTCAATGGTGTCGCCACCTGGATATGCCAAATTCGGTTTCGCACTCTTGCGGTAGTCTCTCGGATAAGAGGCTCTGCGTGAGGAATCGAGCACATTGATCGCTTCCCTGCGGAGTGTGGTCAGTGTGGATGCGGGAATAAAAAGCGAGCCTGTTTCATCTCTCAGGGTACCCAGTCGATAAACCGTGTCGCCGAGCTTCGACAGCACACGTCGGCGGGCATCGGCTTGAGGCGACCGTGCTTCGGTCGGTTCCACCTCAATGGTGGCTGTGGCTACGGTGCGTTGATCAATGGCCACGTCGAGTGCTACAACATTATGTGAGGCCACACGCAAGGTCATGTCCAACGCTAAGGTTCGGCTGGCGGTGGTTCCGGCCATCAATTCGTCGAAGCGCTTGTTGCGGTTGCGGTAGATCACCGTTCCGGCAGTCACATCTATAGGTTTGAGTGTGAATAGCTTACATTCTTCAGCACGGTTGACGCGGAATCCCGTGAATGAACCGTCGCTGTTGAAATAGCCCAGGCCGTCGCCGTTGTTGATTTCGGCGCACCCTGTCAGCTCAATGCAGTTGCCGCGTGCCGACTTCACTTTCCCTACCTTCTCACCGATGGCTTTAGGGGTGTCGAACGATGATATGCCGCTTTGTTTCCTGTCGTTGAGGAAATAGTCAGTGAATCCACGGTTGAACACGTTTGACAGATTGGGTGAGAACGTGGTGGCCACGTCGCCTAACGAACTCCTTTCGTATTTATCGGGATTTTCTGAAATGATTCTGTCGAGTTCTTTCCGGTAGGCCGCGACTGTGGTTTTGACATAGGAGACATCCTTGAGTCGCCCTTCTATTTTCAGCGACGACGCACCCGCAGCCAGCAGTGACTCGAGATGATCGAGACGGTTCATATCTTTCAGCGACAGCAAATGTTTCCCGCGGATGATCACATTGTTGTTTTCGTCGCACAGATCATAGGGTAACCTGCACATCTGGGCGCATTCACCTCGGTTGGCGCTGCGTCCGGTAGCGAGCAGACTCGCCTGACAGTCACCGCTGTAGCTGACGCATAATGCGCCGTGAACAAAAACTTCCAGTGGCACGTCAACGGAATTGTAGATCCGGTTGATTTCGCTCAACCCTAACTCACGGGCCAGAACAATCTGTGAGAATCCGGAATCCTGAAGAAACCGGGCCTTTTCCGCGTCGCGTGTGTCGCACTGCGTGCTCGCATGGAGCGCTATGGGGGGGATGTCCATTTCGAGAATGCCGAGATCCTGAACAATCAGTGCGTCGACGCCGATATTGTAGAGGTCGGAAATCATGCGTCGCACATCGTCGAGCTCATTCTCATAAACCAGAGTGTTCACAGTGATGTAGACCCTTGCGTTGAACTTGTGCGCGAACTCCACCACTGAGGCAATGTCGGTCAAACTGTTGGTGGCGGCCGCCCTTGCTCCGTGCGAAGGCGCACCCATGTACACGGCGTCGGCGCCATGCAAAATTGCTTCAAATGCGGTGGCGGCGTCACGTGCCGGAGCGAGCAACTCGATTTTGCGAGGTTTATTAGTCATTGATGCGGGAAATGTCGTAAGGTGTAATCTGATAAACGAAATAGTTGAGCCAGTTGGAGAAGAGTAGATTGGCATGCGCGCGCCAGCTGACCACGGGCACACGGCTGTCAAGGTCATCGTCCTTGAAATAATTCTCGGGAGCCGACGGGGTTAGGCCGCGTCCTAGGTCACGCTCATATTCCATTTTAAGCGTGTCGGGTGCGTACTCCGAATGTCCGGTTATGAAAATCTCCCGGCCGTCGCGACCAATTATAATGTGTGGTCCGGCGGCTCGGCTGCGGGTCACGACGGTCAGGTCGGGGCATCCGGCCAAATCGTCCTCTCTTATCCCCGTGAATCTGCTGTGAGGAACATAAAACAGGTCGTCGAAGCCCCGTAAAAGCGGACAATGAGGCTTCAGCACCTCATGGGCATACACGCCTGAAAGTTTCGTTGGTGTGTCACGTTTCGGAATGCCATAAAAATGATACATCCCTGCGAAAGCAGCCCAACAAATGAACATTGTCGATGTGACATGCGTCCGCGACCAATCCATGATTTCGGTAAGCTCATCCCAAAAATCTACCTCCTCGAAGTCCAGATGCTCAACCGGTGCTCCGGTGATGATCAGCCCGTCGTAGTTCTTATGCTTTATTTCGGAGAATTTCCTGTAAAACATGTTCAGATGTTCAACCGGCGTGTTCTTGGAGCTATGCGATGACATTTCAACAAAGTCAACCTCAATCTGCAAAGGCGAATTTGACAGCACACGCAGAAAATCCGTCTCGGTGCGTATTTTCAACGGCATCAGATTGACTATGCCGATCCGCAGATGGCGTATGTCCTGCGCTTCCGCTCTTTTATCACCTATAATAAATATGTTCTCCTCCTTGAGTAGTTCAACGGCGGGGAGATTCTCCGGTACTCTTATTGGCATCTGTCAAAGTCGTATTGATTCATTTCTATGTCACCTGCGGCGATGTAGACCACCGTCGTTCCCAAAAGCTGATGCAAACTGAGGTGGCCTCCGATTATGCAAAATTACAAAAAATATCACAAAAACTTGCATATTAAAAAAAAAGGTTATAACTTTGCACTCGCAAAAAGGCAATAATGGTTCCTTGGCCGAGTGGTTAGGTACCGGTCTGCAAAACCGTTTACAGCGGTTCGAATCCGCTAGGAACCTCCAAAAGGTGCATGAGAAGTTAAATTCCATGCACTTTTTTTGTACACGTCAGTGGCGCCGGTTTGCGAATGGCGGCGTGTGATAAAAATTCGGCGTAAGGGATATGGTGATGAGGAAACGTTATAAAAGAATATTGTATGGCCTGCTGGCATCAGTACTACTTGGTGCGGTGGTCACCCTGATTGTGAATATAAAGGTGGATTCGGCCGTTGAGGGAAGGCAATATGAATGTGTCGACTCCATCGCGCACAACAAAGTGCCATTGTTGCTCGGAACTAACCCTCTCAACAGGTTGGGGCGACCAAACACCTATTTCACCAATAGGATAGCGATTGCCGCCGAACTTTACCACGCAGGTAAAATTGACTATATTCTCGCCAGTGGTGATAACCACACTGAAATGTATGACGAGCCGACCGCCATGCGTGACTCACTGATGGCCCGAGGCGTACCGGAAAACAGAATCATCCTTGATTTCGCCGGATTCCGAACACTCGATTCAGTAGTCAGGGCCAAACAGGTGTTCGGATGTGATTCGTTGACAATCATATCGCAGTCTGACCATTGCGCGCGAGCTTTGTATCTGGCGCAGGCAAATGAGATAGAGGCGGTGGCCATGGCGGCACCAGTCAGAGCCGGCCGGTGGGTGCGCATCCGTCTTACCCTGCGGGAGTGGTTGGCTCGGGACAAAATGATGTTTGACCTATTGTTTAATAGACAGCCCCACTTCCTTGGTGAGAGAATCGTGATTCCTGACCTGCCGAGCAACCCGAGTGAAATACCTCATAACTAATACCTCATAACGTCGGACTCCAAAACACATGACACGTGACAAATTGAAGAATCCAAATAGAAACGCACAGTTTTAGACGTTTCAAGCTGAAAGACATACCACTCTCCTCGCGAGGGGATGCCCGAGCGGCGGGGACGGGCGAGTCC
>JAXJVW010000339.1:0-1105 GCA_036308365.1 Muribaculaceae bacterium | reverse complement strand
GACCGGAGTATATTCATTCCGTTTTCCAGGCGTCGCAACTCCTCGTCAGGCGACACATCGTCGGCTCCCGAGCGTGATGAATACGCTCCGATATCGATTATGTCGACTCCCTGTTCAATCATATCCCTCACCCTGAAGGCGATTTTCTCGGTAGAGTCCATCCTCGATCCGGCGAAGAATGAGTCAGGAGTGACATTGAGGATGCCCATCACCACGGGTTTGCGGTAATGGACTAATTTCCCATTAATATTAAGCGAGAAGGGTGTCATAAAAAAACACAGGAGGGGCGCACAATGATGCACCACCTCCTGGAGTATGGGTTAAAAATTAAGCCTTGATGCGTTCAACGTATGAACCGTCGCGGGTGTCGACTTTCACTTTGTCACCAATGTTGCAGAAGAGTGGCACACGGATTTCAGCTCCGGTTTCCAGAGTCGCGGGTTTGAGAGTGTTGGTCGCGGTGTCACCTTTAATACCGGGTTCGGTGTAGGTGATTTCGAGGACAACGTTTACGGGCATCTCGCAGGTCAGGATGGTGTCAGAAGCTGCATGAACCATAGCTTCGCAAATGTCACCTTCCTTGAGGAACTGAACACCTTCGATGCCTTCTCCCGGGATTGCTACCTGTTCGAATGTTTCAGTGTGCATGAAGTTGTAGCCCATGTCATCTTTATAGAGATACTGATAGGGGCGACGCTCGATGCGAACTTCGTCGACTTTGACTCCGGAGTTCCAGGTTTTGTCGAGGATACGGCCTGTTTTTACGTTTTTGAGTTTAGTACGAACGAAAGCCGGACCTTTACCAGGTTTAACGTGGAGGAATTCTACGATGAAATAGAATTGACCGTCGATGTCGAGGCACATGCCGTTCTTAAAATCTGCTGTAGTTGCCATAAATTGGTATGATAATGAGATTTAATTTATTGATGTTCTGATAGTTGGCCTTATAAAAGGCGATAATGAGTGCAAATTTACTAATTTTGAGCCAATCTGCAAAGTGTTTTATTAATTAATTGAGTGGACGGCCAAGCCGCATGTTGTCTGTAGAGTCCAACAGCAAATGCAAAGTTAAGCGATATTCTGGAAAAATCGCTTAAGAGGAGAT
>JAXJVW010000338.1:0-2142 GCA_036308365.1 Muribaculaceae bacterium | reverse complement strand
CTTTGCTGATAGCCGAAACGGTTGCGGTGCCGGCACCTACAATGGTCAATTTTCCAGTCTGTGCGTCGATGGTGGCTACCTCTTCCTTGTCAATTGAATATTCAATCTCAGCTCCCTCGAACGCTGTGGCTACAGGTGATTCGAATTCTTCTCCAAGGTTAACTGTGTATTCTTTCTGGGGGAAGGCGAGACCTGATTCTTGACGGAGGTCGTTATCGGCATATTCAACAAGGATTTCGGTGAAATTTACTGTACCTGAACCTTTGGTGGTGATGTTAAGATGAAAGAATTGACCTTCGGTACCTTCCGGTACGGTGAAAGTGACAGTTTTATCAGAAACATAACCTTCAATATCATCTGTTGTTGCATTTCCTGTTATCGTAGTTTCTCCGACTTTCATGTGCCATTTGCCGAGAGTGGTTGCATTAGCAGTAATTGTAACTGATTTCAAACCCTCTATTGCTGTACTGTTGTACAGGGAAAAAGCTGATGCACCTGTTTTATTCACCCTGATCTGTCCGGATGAGGGGTTAACTTGGTTAAAGTAGAAATCGTAACCATCGACAGGAACCTTGAAAGCTTCTGTGACGTATTTGGTCGCACTGTTTGCTGCTTTTGTTTCGTTTGGTGTGATTCTGATAACACCTGCGAACATGGTCGATGTTACCAACAAAGATAATAGAAAGAGTAATGATTTCTTCATAATAAAGAAAGATTAAAGTTGATAATATGGTTGATTTTATTTTTTGTCTTGCTTCTGTTTGCTTATTATTTCCTGCAGGTCATCAAATGAAAGGATGAATATTAATTGAAAGGATTTTGTTTTCGGATCCATCATTGTCAGCCGCAATTTATCATCACACTCTTTTTCTTCTTTACGCATGACTTCTGTCAAGCGTAAATTGCTATAGTCGGGAAACTGAAACAGTAGATGGGGATTGTGGTGGATGATTTCGTTGAGGGAGAGCCTGAAGTGATAACCCGGATTGGTGATTTCCAGATGGAGGTTATCCTCCGAAATGGTGAATCTCCAGGTGTTTATTTCGCATTGTCTTTGATTCGGAAATGTGCCGGATGATGAATGCATATCGCTGAGTAATTCATTTGACGCTGCAAAGTTACAAAATTTAAGCCCCTCTGTCAAGTTTTATATGTTAATTCTATATGTTAACCTTGTATTATATATAGAATCTACTCTTCGCACGCCATTAATCATCAGTTTATTCTGGTTTATTCTTTCTTAATCCATTTCAACCTCTCAACCCGTCAACCCATCAACCTCTCAACCCATCACCTCATCAACCCATCACCTCATCAACCCATCAACCCATCACCTCATCAACCCATCAACCTCTCAACCCATCAACCTTCGGGCAAAGCCCGACTATTAAAAAAAAAATTACTCGTCATCACGACGAATAATCTTCTTACCTTAAATCTAATACCATGAAAAACTGATGCAAAGTTAAGCATTATATGTTTTATAACATAATTTTCCGCCCTAAAAATTTTTGGATTTTGCACTGTTTAACATTTTACCTATTTTTATGGTTTATATAGTTAATAAATGTAAATAAATTCACAGGAGCTTTCTCCGGGCTCTCCTTTTTTTATTGAAAAAAAGCTAACTAACTGTTGCACAATCGAAAAGAATTCCGTATCTTTGCAGTCGCTAATTTTTTCCGCTCGAGGCCCGATAAAGTGGCCGGCAACGTATGCCTGGCTCGCCTCGCGGAGTAACCGTAAAATCTATTTTTTAAAGATGTACGCTATTGTAGAAATTCAAGGACAGCAGTTCAAGGCTGAAGCCGGCAAGTTCTTGTATGTTCACTATCTCGGCGAAAAAACCGAACAGGGCGCTACCGTGGAATTTGACCGCGTGCTCCTCGTCGACGCCGACGGCGCCGTGAAAATCGGCGAACCCACCGTTAATGGTGCTAAAGTTGTTTGCGAAGTGGAAACTCCACTCGTCAAAGGTGACAAGGTTATCGTTTTCAAAAAGAAACGCCGCAAAGGCTATCGTCGCAAAAACGGTCACCGTCAATGCTTCACCAAAGTTGTTATTAAAGATGTAGTTGCTTAACCCTAAAAAAGATCTAAGAAAATGGCACATAAGAAAGGTGTAGGTAGTTCTAAGAACGG
>JAXJVW010000337.1:0-3272 GCA_036308365.1 Muribaculaceae bacterium | reverse complement strand
TCGCCATCAGCCCCGGCGAACGCAATCTCTTTATAACATCTGACCGGGGGTTTTGTTCACCACACCGTCTGCAGAAATGTAAATTTATTTTAACATTTCAAGGATACTTTTTTTTGATCTGAAATCGGCTAAATTCGCTTTCAAACCGTAGCGACCCCTCCCAATCAATATAAAAAACCGATATCCTCCATCAAAACAGCAGCCATTTTCTCCCACGATACGGAACCATGCCGACACAATTTACGAACATAATCAAAACATCACGCGCGTATATATAATAATGTGTAAAATTCCACCATAATGGCATTCCAAAATCTACATGCGCCCGAGAAATCCCAAAAGCCAAGTCAAACAGCTCTTGAATCTGTTTTTAAACGATTTCTCAAATCAGTTCATTATCTTTGCACAATAAATCAGAAAATCTGGCGTTAATTTTATAGCCATAATACACACTGGTCAATAAAAAGGAATTGTAATGACAAAAAAACATACCCGAACCAATCTTTCCAATCGTATTTTTTTCCTGTTTCTGGCCCTACTTTTTTCTCCGGCCATGAAAATCGCAGCTTTCGACACCTCTGTCTACGCCGAAAAATCCGTTCTCGCCGAAAACAGATGGGTCAAAGTCAGCGTCGACCGCTCAGGGATGCACTTCATTTCTGCCGCCGACCTGAGAAAATGGGGATTCTCGAACCCCGCCAACGTTAGAGTTTACGGCTACGGTGGTAAAAGACTTTCCGACATACTCTCTCTGCAGAACTACACCGACGACCTGCCGCAAGTGCAATCGGTAAACTCCGCCAAGGGTGTGTATTTCTACGCCGTCGGTCCGGTGGAATGGAATTCTGTCTACGTAACCCAATTCCGCCAGGCACAGAACCCGTTCTCGGATTTCGGATACTACTACATCACCGAAAACGGCGCCGAACAACAGCCTATAACCAAAACCGGACGTCCCACAGCCTCAAATCCGACAACCACATTCACCGAAAAACTGTTCCACGAAAAAGACCTCATCTCGCTCGGCGAAACAGGACACATCCTCGTGGGCGAAAACTTCAAAAACCAACCATCACAGAAATTCTCCTTCCAGCTCACCGACCTGGTTCAAGGATCCGAAGCATGGATAAACGTGTCGATGGTAGCACGAAACATCAACAACTCCGCAACCAGCATCGCGGTGACAGCCGATGACAAATCAGTCATGCTGACACCAACCCCCTCAATCACATCAGTCATCAACGAAGCAAAATACCACGGCCGCGAAGGAAACTTCCGAGGCACATTCAACCCGCAGTCCGAAAAACTATCAGTAGGCATCTCCGTCTCAAACACATCATCGGCCTACGTGCAAAAAGTCCATCTCAACTACATCACCATCAACTACCAGCGACAGCTCAACCTCCACAACGGACTGCTCCAATTCACATCGAACAAAGCCGAGCTGCGACTTTCAGGCGCATCAGCCGAAACCGAACTTTGGGACGTCACCAACCCCCTCGACATAACCAAAATCGACGCCGCCCTGGAAGGCAACACCCTGACATGGACCTCATCATTCGGCTCAAAACGCGACTACGTGGCATGGACACAATCAGCATCCATGCCATCACCCCGCTATGTCGAATCCGTAGCTCCACAAAACATCCACGGAATGGAAACCCCCGACATGGTCATCTTCACACTTCCACAGTGGAAAAACCAAGCCGAACGTCTGGCTGACATACACAAAAACAGCGCCGACTCACTCTCCGTGATAGTCCTCGACGTCAACCAAGTATACAACGAATTCTCATCCGGGACACCCGACGTGAACTCACTCCGCCGGTGCCTCAAGATGTTCTACGACCGGGGCGAAGCAACAGGCAAACCACTCCGCTACACACTGCTGATGGGAAAATCAACCTTCGACAACCGACAAATAACCAGCAGCATAGCCGCACTGCGCATCCCAACCATCCCATGCTGGCAATCAGACAACGGCATGAGCGACAGCGACTCATTCTCAACCGACGACATCATTGTGTTCCTCGCCGACAACTCCGGAGCACAACTCAGCCGCGAAAAACCACTCGTGGCATTAGGCCGACTCCCAGTGACATCAGTAAACGAAGCCAAAAACGCAGTTGACAAAATCCACTCCTACATGTACGACACCACCCGCTCAGGATGGAAAAACAACGTGCTGCTCATAGCCGACGACGAAGACTCAGGCGTACACATGAAAGACATCGAACGCCTGTTCAATGGAATGATAAACTCAAACGGAGGCAACGACATGGTATACCAAAAAGTCTACATCGACGCCTACGACAAAGTGGGCAGCGTCTATCCCCAGGCACGTAACGACATGTTCCGCGCCCTCGACGAAGGTGTACTCTGGTGGCACTTCATGGGCCACGCCAACCCAACATCATGGACCGCCGACGGACTGATGACCTACAACGACATCAACTCACTCTACCTCCGCCACTGGCCCATAGTCTACGCCGGCACATGCGACTTCATGCGCTGGGACTCATCAACAACATCAGCCGCCGAACTCCTCTTTAAAAACACCCACGGAGGAGTCATCGCCGTCATCAGCGCGACTCGCCCCGTTTACATTTCCGAAAACGGCGACCTGGCCGAAAACTTCGGACGAACCATATTCAAAAAAGACCACGACGGACGATTCCTCCCCGTGGCCGAAGCCCTGCGACGCACAAAAAGCAACTACACCGTCGGATCATCAGTCATCCCCAACGAAAACAAACTCAAATACGTGTTCCTCGGCGACCCCGCAATGCGACCCGCGACACCCCACCGGCGGATAGTCGTAACCGAAATCAACGGGACACTGCTCAACTCCGACAACCAACCAACAATCATGGCCGCACAGAGAGCATCGGTAAAAGGCTACATCGACAACGGAAACGGTGAAATAGCCTCAGAATTCAACGGAAAAATCGAATCCACACTCTTCGACGCCGACATGAGCGTAACCTCCAAAGGAAACGGCAAAAACGGAAAAGAAGTGACATTCGACCAACACGGAAACCGACTCTACGCCGGGTCAGACTCCGTCAAAGCCGGCGAATTCAACCTAACCATACCCATGCCATCGGAAATCGCCGACAACTTCCGGACCGCCACACTCGACCTCTACGCCGTAACATCCGACAAACAAACCGAAGCCGCCGGAGTTTGCCGCGACTTCTACATCTACGGCTACGACTACTCAGCACCGGCCGACACAATAGCGCCCTCAATCGACAAATTCTTCCTCAACC
>JAXJVW010000336.1:0-24988 GCA_036308365.1 Muribaculaceae bacterium | reverse complement strand
CCAGAAAGTAGCCTTCGAATTCGCTAACGGCACCAACAGCTCCAAGAACGTTACCGCTCCCACCGAAGGCAATTGGGTTGCTCCCGTTTGGACCGCTCCCGCCGGTGGCGTTGATGAAGTAACCTTCCCCGCTAAAGGCACACTCCAGATCAGCACCATCACCATCACCTGCGACAAGAAACTTTCAGGTGTTGAAGATGTTATCGACTCTGACAACAACGCTCCCGTTGAATTCTTCAACCTCCAGGGCGTACGCGTTGAAAACCCCGAAAACGGTCTCTACATCCGTCGTCAGGGCAACAAAGTGTCAAAAGTTATCATCCGATAATAACACTATAATCAATTCCTCAAAAGAGACTTCGCCTGATGGCGAAGTCTCTTTTTTGTTTCCCGACAGCATTTTTTCATACATCAGGTGAAGAACTCATTTAACATTTTACCGAACGTTAAATTTAGAGCGTGTGTAAGTGAGTGTTTAATCAAAATAAATTCGTATATTTGTGGCAATGGAAAATTATCTCGTATCAGCACGAAAATACCGCCCGTCGACATTCGACTCCGTCGTTGGACAGAAAGCACTGACGCTGACACTGCGCAACGCCATCGCTACAAACAAGCTGGCCCACGCCTACCTCTTCTGCGGCTCAAGAGGTGTGGGCAAAACATCCTGCGCCCGCATCTTCGCCAAGACAATCAACTGCGAGCATCCAACCCCCGAAGGAAACCCATGCAACGAATGTGAGTCATGCCGGGCCTTCAACGAAGGATGGTCGCTCAACATCGTCGAGCTCGACGCCGCCTCGAACAACGGCGTGGAGGACATCCGTAGCCTTACGGAGCAGGTGCAGGTGCTCCCGACAAACGGAAAATACCGTGTTTTCATCATCGACGAGGTGCACATGCTGACATCAAGCGCCTTCAACGCATTCCTCAAAACCCTCGAGGAACCCCCCTCCTATGTCATCTTCATCCTCGCAACCACAGAGAAACACAAAATCATCCCAACAATCCTGAGCCGTTGCCAAATCTATGACTTCAACCGCATCACCGTCGCCGACATGGTTGACCATCTGGAATATGTGGCATCGCAGGAGGGCTACACCACCGAACGCGCGGCCCTGAATGTCATAGCGTCCAAGGCCGACGGCGCCATGCGCGACGCCCTGTCGATATTCGACCAGGTTGCGGCATCGTCACGCGGAAACATAACCTACAAGGCCACTATCGAGAACCTCAACGTGCTCGACGCCTCCTACTACAACCGTCTGATGGACGCGTTTCTGAATTCGGACGTGCCGAAAGCCCTGCTGATATTCAAGGAGATACGCGACAACGGCTTCGACTCACATTTCTTCATCACCGGACTGGCCGCATTCCTGCGCGACCTCATGCTCGCTCTGACACCGGAAACCCTGGCCATGCTCGACGCTGAAGATGAAGTGAAACAACAAATGGCCCAACTCGCCGCAAAATGCTCCCCGCAGTTCTTCTATGCGGCCATGAGCATGTGTAACGACGCCGATCTAAACTATCGCCAGGCCTCGAACAAAACGTTCCTCACGGAGCTGCTGCTGATCAAACTGTGCCAACTACTAAGCCCCTCCCAAAACTTTAGCGACGGCGGTGAGGGGCAGTTGAAACCTATCGTCGCTGCCAATCCGGCTGACAACTCCGGCAACGCCGCTCCTTCCGCGGCCCCACCGCAAGCAGACCGGCCACAACCTCAACAAACGCCTGAGAAACGGTTCTCGACACCTCCGCCTCCTCCACCTGCCACCACCGCCACCCCCAAACGGAGGGCGCCACTGATGGCCGGACCCTCGCTCAGCGACCTCAAGAAACAGCCCGAGCAGCAAAAACAGGCGGAAGCACAGTCGTTCAAACCCTCACGCAACGCCTCCTACTCAGATGAGCAGGTGAACGAGTCATGGAAACAGTTCATGGCCATGCACCCCAAGGAGCAGGTGCTGGTGAACACCATGAGGGCCTCAACACCCTTGCGCATTCAGGGCGACACATTCCGCATTGTGGTGGAGAATCACGTCCAGACTCAACTCATGGCCAACACCATGCCCAACCTGATAACGTTCATGCGCGACCGTTTAGGCAACGATTTCTTCAAAATCGAAATCGAGGAGAACCACGATGCCGGATCGCCCCACACCTGGAACGACCGCGAGCTACTCACCCACATTGTCAAGGAAAATCCGGCGATACACCGTCTTATCGACTCATTCAAACTGAGGCTCTGACACATCTCACCCACCAACATAAAGCAGTGGCCGTGGAATCTCTTGCTGGATTCCACGGCCACTGTCGATTATAGCCTGTGACGGTGATGCGTTGTGAACCACTACGCGCACCGTCAGTTCATCATTCTTTCACGCCATATGCGAGGTCGCCCGCATCGCCCAAACCGGGCACAATATAGCTGTGGGAGTTGATCACCGGATCGACGGCCCCCACCCATATAGTGGTTTTATCCTCAGGGAAAGTTTTGCACACATAGTCAATGGCCTGCTGCGAAGCAATCACCGAACACACATGGATATGCGCCGGCTCACCCTTAGTCAGCAACGCGCGGTAGCTCAGCTCCATCGATGCGCCGGTGGCGAGCATCGGGTCGGCCAGAACCAGGGTCTTGCCGTCGAGGCGGGGCGACGCCAGATATTCAATACAGATGTCGAAATTCTCCTTCTCTTTGTACTTGCGGTAGGCGCTTACGAAGGCATTCTCGGCATGATCGAAATAGTTGAGAAAGCCCTGATGGAACGGCACTCCGGCACGGAAAATGGTGGCCAGCACCAGCGGAGTCGAGATAACCTTGCCGGTAGTTGTGGCCAGAGGGGTGGTTATCTCCTTGTCGGAGTAATTCAGCGTGCGGCTGATCTCAAAGGCCATGATCTCACCTATCCGCTCAAGATTGCGGCGGAAACGGAGCATGTCGCCCTGCACATCAATGTCACGCAATTCAGTCATATACTGACTTACCAGAGAGTCTGTCTCAGCAAAATTAACTACTTTCATTTCTGTATATGTTTTATTATCATTTTCTTCAATATCAACGGAGTTTCGGGCCCCATGTTGAATATCAGGTCGACTATCGACATGTGGGGAAGGAATCCCTGCGTGAGGCTCCTGACCTGATAGTATTCCACCGGGGTCAGCTCAGGCAGCAGCCGTCCGCGGAAATCGGTAGCGCCAGGCTCCACAGGGGTCTCTGAGGCATAGTCCAGACACCCCTCAATGCCGATGATTTCAGCTATGACACCGTCCATGGCGCGGGTCAGCGACGTCAGTGTGGGATAAGCCTCAAGCGTCGATGCGGAGCAGAACGGGGCGAACCTGTCGGCATAGTATTCAAAGAACGGCGTACCCCCGTAGGCCGACTCCAGGGCAACACGGTGCTGATGCCACCACTGGCCGTGCGACGACAGCCTTATGTCGTTCCAGTGAGCGGCGGTCATGCTAACCGGCTTCTCTATTGGAACAGTCAGCTGCAACGGGCCGTTGACATCGGCTATGACACACCGGTGGGTTGACTTCAGCCGTTTGTCGAAACGGGCCGTGTCATCGATGACAACACGTCCGTAAGCCGACAGCATGGCCCAATAGTCAACCGTGCCGAGATATGTCGGCGACAGCGCCACGGCCCGTTCAGGAAATTCAACCAGGCTCACTCTTTGTCGGGATTAGCGTCCTTGAATACCCTGTTCCAGCGGATGCCACCGTCCATCAGCGACTTGTCCTTATCGAAGGAGATGAGCACCCTCCAGGGTGTGCCAACAATATGGTCCTCGGGCACAAAGCCCCAGTAGCGTGAGTCGAGCGAATTGTCGCGGTTGTCGCCCATCATGAAATAATAGTCCATGACGAACTCATATTCATCCACAGGCTTGCCGTCGATGAACAGGCGTCCATCCTGCATTTTCGCCGTAGGATTGTTTTCGTAAACACGGATCACACGGTCATATACGGGCCAGTTTTCATCGGTTATCTTCAGCCGCATCCCTTTGGCGGGAATCAGCAAACCGTCGACGCCACCGTAGTCGGCGCGGGTCCATCCGGCTGAAACAACATCGGGGAACAGCGATTCGGGCTGAGGCTCCAGACGGCGCACCACGGCCACCGAGGGGTCGTTGCCGAGCCGTTCAACCATGGTTGATGTCAGCGGAGCTATGTAGATCGGAGGCACGGCACCGTCGGCGTAGATGAGCCCGTTGGCGGCGAGCGTCAGTGAATCACCGTTGGCCACGAGATCACGCTCAACATATATGTCATCTTTGGCCACACCCAACTCTTCCCACAACTCGGCGCTCAGCGGGAAACGCTTCGACTGGATGACATAGTTGAACTGGGCGTCGGCGGGGGTTTTCATCGGCTCACCGTCGACCACAATGACCCCGTTGACAATCTTGAACAACTGACCGGGCAACCCGACACAGCGTTTGACGTAGTTTTCACGACGGTCAACAGGGCGCCATATCCGCTCACCGAACTGCGTGGGGTTGTTAAGAACCACGTTGCGTCCGAAGGTGCGCACAAGCGTGTAGTAGTCGGGGTTCTGCACTTTGGTCATGACAGTGTCGCCGGCAGGGAAGTTGAACACCACGATGTCGCCCTGCTCAACCTTGCGCAACCCCTTGAGTCGATGATAAGGGAGCGACGGCTCGTCGAGATAGCTTCGGGTGTTGACCACCGGGAGTGTGTTGTGAACCAGCGGGAAGTTGACCGGAGTCATGGGCACACGCGGACCATACACGAATTTGTTGACAAACAGGTAGTCGCCCGTGAGCAAGGTTTTTTCCAGCGATGACGACGGAATCTGATAGTTCTGCCCTATGAAGGCAAACACGAAATAAACCAGCACAAGGGCGTAAACGATGGCGTCGACCCAGCTCATCACGCTCCTGACAGTCTTGTTCTCGCTTTTTTTCCACCATGTCAGCGGAATGTAGCCGGTGATGTAGATGTCAAAGAGCAGAATGATGAACAAGCCCACCCACCAGGTGCCAAGCCATGCCACCCAGGCGAAAAATATCGCGGCTACCACGGCGAAGCGTATCCATCGCGTGGTCTTTATCTCTTTTATTCTGCGGCGGAAGTCGTCGCCAAAACTCATTTTTTCCATTGAATCATTATATTTTCGCAAAAATACGGAAATTAATCGGTTTATTTTCCTTTTTAATATTTTTTAGAGCGTGTTTTCTATCGACATGATCACGGCGCAAATTCAAAATTCCACATTCAAATTTATGATTTCCTGAACCGCTCGTCGCCGTTGACCCATGTGGCCACAACCTCGTGGCCGGTCGACAAGCCGCTGTAAGGGGTCCAGCCGCATTTGCTGACCACATCGCTGTCATCGATAACATGCGGAACCGGCAGACGGCGAACCATCACCAGGTCGGCCCTCAATCCGCGACGCAGGTCGCCACGGTCGGCGAGCGAGAATATTTTTGCCGGATTGTAGCACATCAACCTTACCAGACGGCTCAACGGCATGGACCGTTCGGCGGCGAAATCCATCATCAGGGGCAAAGAGAACTGAACCCCCGGCATACCCGACATGGCCGTCAGCGCATCGCCCTGCTTGTCCGACAGAAGGTGTGGAGCATGGTCGGTTGCAATGACATCGATGACCCCGTTGACCACGGCGCGGGCCAGCGCTTCACGGTCTGTCTCCTCCTTGATGGCCGGATTGCATTTGACGCGCGCGCCACGGGTGAGGTAATCGCGACGTGAGAATAACAGATAGTGCGGGGCGGTTTCGCATGTGACACGTTTGTCCCCGACATCGCCGGCAGTGAACAGTTCAAGCTCACGGGCGGTTGACAGATGGCACACATGGAGCCTGGCACCGGTTGCACGCGCAAGGGCCACAGCACGGTGCGCGCACCTGTAGCACGCCTCTTCGCTGCGCAGGTCGGGGTGATGCTCCACAGACACCTTACCTCCCGTCCGCTCCTTAAAAGCCGCAGTATTGGCGTTGATTATCGACTGGTCCTCGGCATGCACGGCTATCACCCCGTGATATGTCCGGAACAGCTCACTGATAGCATCGTCGGAATCAACGAGCATGTTTCCGGTTGACGAACCCATGAACAGTTTCGCTCCGGCTATGGGATAGCGGCTGTCGGCATCAAGCAGAAGGGGCAGATTGCTGTTTGTCACCCCGAAAAAGAAGCGCACGTCGCATGAGGCCTTACGTCGGGCCGCATCGATTTTCTTTTCGAGAGCCTCGATGGTGACCGTGGGGGGAGTGGTGTTGGGCATGTCGAACACCGTTGTCACACCTCCCGCCACAGCCGCGCGGCTCTCCGACTCGAAGTCACCCTTGGGGCTGCCGTCGCCCCCGTCACGGAAATGCACATGGGGGTCAATTACCCCCGGGAGCAGGTAGGCCCCGCCAGCATCCTCCACATCGCAGCCAGCTGACAGCCCGGCCGGGGAGCGCCCCGGCTCAACCATCTCGATGATTCCCGTTTCAGGATCGAACATAATAAAACCGCTGAACGACTTTTCAGCGGTCACTATAATGGCGTTGTCAATTATTTTTTTTCGCATGACGTTTCTTAATGTTACCTAAACGAAGTTTCATCACTCCGAACAATGCCTCTCCGAAAATGCTTCCGTTCATTTTGCTCGTTCCGAGCACTCTGTTGACGAAAATAATGGGCACCTCCACAATCTTGAAACCAAGCTTATAGGCTGTGTATTTCATCTCGATCTGGAAAGCGTAGCCCTTGAAACGGATGTTGTCGAGATTCATGGCCCTCAGCACCTTCGCCGACCAGCACACGAATCCGGCCGTGGTGTCATGGACCGGGATGGAGAGGACGGTTCGCACATACTTCGAGGCGTAGTACGACATCAGCACCCTACCCATGGGCCAGTTGACCACATTGACACCCGTGGCATAGCGTGAGCCGATGGCCACGTCGGCCCCGTTGACGGCACACGCCTCATAGAGTGGCACCAGATCATCAGGATTGTGCGAAAAGTCGGCATCCATCTCAATGACATAGTCATAGCCATGGTCCAGAGCCCACTTGAATCCGGTGATATAGGCTGTGCCCAGACCCAACTTACCGCTCCGCTCAATGATGTGGAGATGCCCCGCATATTGCGTCATCTTTTCTTTCACTATCGCGGCGGTGCCGTCAGGCGAATTATCGTCAATGACCAGAATGTCGAATTCCAATGGAAGTGAACGAACGGCGTCGATAATCGCCGCGGCATTCTCCTTCTCATTGTACATTGGTATTATCACAAGGGATTTGCTCATATGCGCTGAGGTTGATAATTATTTTGTCTTCCACAAAGTTAGTCAACTTTAGCCATAACTTTACTACGTAAACAAAAGAAATTGACCGGGATACTCAAAATAATCAAATGATTTTGCATTTTTTAAAAGTCTTAAACCTTTTTTCACTTTGACGTGTGAAAAACTTGTATTAACTTTGCAGTGTCTTAAGAAAGAATTTAGGACGATAACGATTTGTTAGACATAAAATATACTTGAATTTTGGTTATGAGGGAGGTGTGCTTCTGTGAAGAAGTGCACTTTCATTTTTTATATACCCCATCAGTTCGGGCGCAGCAGGATGACACGTCCATTCATGCGCGACGGCCATCCGACCCACACAAGTGAACAAGCGCTCTCTGTCACCCTCCGACGGCCGGCATCATTTCACACGCAGACTCAGTGACACCAGACGGTTGTCACAGATGGTTTGCAGATCCTCAAGCACCGACGGCGCAAGCTGTTCCAGATCGTAGCGGAAGTAATCAAAAAACTTGTCGCTGAAGCCGGGAAAATTCTCCTCCGTCAGCTCAACCTTCAACGCCATGGCTCCACGGATGAAGAGCGATGCGAGATATTCCACCCCCGGCAAATCAAACTCCAACAGACGGCTGAAATCAGGCTCCAGACCAATATCGGTGAGCTTATCCACCTCGAGCGCATCATCCTCGGCATCAAGCACTATGTGCTCGCCACGGTCGCCGCTCAGCGTCACCGTCAGCGGAGCGTGACGCTCCACGGCCATCTCCTCCACATCGATGAGCTGACACTCCAGCGGTTCGGCCGACATGTCGCTGACCACACGCATGGTCAGCTGCGCAATCATGTCGTCGATCCAGCGGGAATACTCCTTATTGACTATCGACACCTGCGCCACGGGGTTCTCCTGACGCGCTTTGAGCGACCGCTCCTCGGCAAACATCATCATCCGCCCAATGAATCTGACAGGGAGAAACACCCCTTTTTCAAGGTCGACATAATCATGCCGGCGCAGTTCGCCTCCTAAATATTCCTCTATTTCTTCGTAATCTAATCTCATTGTTCTGATTCTTGATTGACTGTTGACGTGAAATCGTTGTTGAGCGCCTCCTTGACCGCTTTCGCCTTGGCCCTGCCTATGACGGCAGCAACCTGATCAAGCGACGCCTCCCTGATTTTTTTTATACTCTTGAACTCCTTGAGCAAAGCGTTGCGCGTGGCCTCACCCACACCTTTGATCGAGTCGAGCTCACTAACCAGCTGCGACTTGGAGCGACGGTTGCGATGGTGCGTGATGCCGAAACGGTGGGCCTCGTCGCGCAGATGCTGCACAACCCTTAGCGATTCCGAATTCTTGTTGATGTAAAGCGGAAATGAATCGCCGGGGAAATAGATCTCCTCCAGACGTTTCGCTATACCCACCACGGCAATTGTTCCGCGCAGACCCATATCGTCAAGAGCCTCCACAGCGGCGCTGAGCTGCCCTTTGCCACCATCCACCACTATCAGCTGGGGCAACGGCTCACCCTCCTCCATCATGCGGGTGTAACGGCGCGTGAGCACCTCCTTCATCGATGCGAAGTCGTCGGGGCCCACAACTGTCTTTATGTTGAAATGGCGATAGTCGCGCTTGCATGGTTTCGCATTGCGGAACACCACACACGAAGCAACCGGATTGGTGCCCTGGATGTTTGAGTTATCGAAACACTCAATGTGGCGGGGGAGCTCCGACAGCCGGAAATCGTTCTTCATACGCTCCAGAATCTGTTCCGCGCGCTTTTCCGGATTACGTTTCTCGACATGTTTCAGATAGTCGATTTTGTTCTGACGGGCATTTCGGGTCGACACCTCGAGCAGATGTGCCTTGTCGCCGCGCCGGGGAATAATGAAGTTCACCCCGTCCATCTCCACATCGGGGTTGAACGGAACAATCACATCCTTGAACTCACACTCGAGCGACTCCTTTATCTCCTGCATGGCCATGGCCAGAAGCTCCTCCGGCGGCTCTGAAAGCCTTCGTTTGTAGTGAAGCGTCAGCGACTTCACCACCGCCCCGCGCTTTACGTGCATGTAATTGACATACATGTCGTCATCGTCATCATCGACCCCGAAAACGTCGATCTCACCTATGGTCGGACTGACAATGACACTCTTGGACTGGTATCGCTCAACCAAATTATACTTCTCCTTGAGCTCCTGGGCCTCCTCAAACCGCAGTCGCGAGGCAAACCGGCCCATCTCATCTTTCAGATAATCCATCAACTCACCCGTGTCGCCACGCAAAATCTGTTTTATACGGGCAATATCCTGTTGATAATCAGCCATATCCACCAGCCCTTTGCATGCGCCGCCACACCGTTTCATGTGATATTCCAGACAGAGGCGCCCCTTACCCTGGGCAATATAATCGGGGGTGATGCTATGCCGGCAGGTGCGCAACGGATAAAGCTCCCGGATGAGGTCGAGAACCGTGCGCGCCACCTGAATGTTGGTGTACGGTCCGAAATATTTCGAGCCATCCTTGATTTTATGGTGCGTCATGAACACCCTCGGATAAGGCTCATTGGTCACCGCAATCCATGGATAGCCCTTGTCATCCTTCAGCAACACATTGTAGCGCGGCTGAAACTCCTTTATCAGCGAGTTCTCCAGATTGAGCGCGTCCTGCTCCGTGGGCACCACAATGTAGCGCATGTCGCAGATGGCCCGCACCAGCAGATTGGTGCGCAACACGTCGTGCGTGCGGTTGAAATACGATGACACCCTACGCTTCAGATTCTTCGCCTTCCCCACATAGATAACCGTCCCCTCGGAGTCATAGTACATATAGACCCCCGGGGTGTCAGGAAGGAACGACACCTTCTCCATAAGCTCCGCCGACTTCTTTATCATCATTTCAAACGAATTGTCAGAGTGTTGTTAAAAATATAGGATTAAACAGGCCGGAGGGATGACCGATTCCACCCCCTCCTTGAAAAACAGCCCCGTGGGCCTGACTGACACACGGGGCGGAGAAAATATCATCTGGGTGACAGCATCAGTAAGTTATCAGCGAAGTCACCTCCACGTCGTCAGGTAGAATAGAACGTCCGCCCAGCGCGGAAAGTTCAATGATGAAATTGACATAGATTTTTTTGGGATTCATCTGTTTCACCAGATTGATGGCAGCCAGCATTGTGCCACCGGTGGCGAGAACGTCGTCATGGAGCACCACGATGTCATTCTCCGTGATGGCGTCACGATGGATCTCGATGGTGTCAACCCCATATTCCTTTTTGTAAGACGCCGAAATGGTGTCGGCGGGCAATTTGCCGGGCTTACGAACAGGCACAAATCCGGCGCCGAGTTCGAATGCGAGGATAGAGCCGCCGATGAAACCGCGTGACTCTATGCCAACCACCTTGGTCACCCCCTTGTCACGATAAAGCTGCGACAGGTCGAAACCAATGATGTGCAGCGCGCGGGGATCCTTGAAAACAGTGGTGAGATCTTTAAACACTATGCCTTTCTGGGGAAAATCCTGAATGTCACGGATTTTTGATTTGATGTATTCCATTTGTTGTATTGAACGGTTAAGGATTTAATAATCGGAAATTGAAATTGTTCCACGTGAAACACTCATCGGCCCAACATCAGCAGCAATATGTTGATGTCGCTGGGTGAGATTCCGGGGATACGCGATGCCTGCGCTATGGTTTGCGGTTTCAGGCGGCTGAGTTTCTGACGGGCTTCGGTTGAGAGGGCTTTTATCTCGTCGTAGTTGAATTTATCGCCTAATTTTATGTTTTCGAGTCGGTGCAGTTTTTCAGCCACAAGCTGTTCCCGCTCTATATAGCCCTGATATTTCATCATGATTTCGGCGGCCTCCACTATCTCGTCGCGGCGTTCTGTCTCGATCTTTTCATTGATGAATTCTTTTAGCGGACGCACCAATTCAGCGAGTATGATCAGATTGAGTTGCGGACGGAGCACCAGGTCGAGCAGTTTGACTCCCTGGCGCAGGGGGGTGGTGCCGAGAGCCTCGAGACGGTCGTTGATCAGCGAGGGTTTGATTGAGAATTCACGGCAGAATTCTATCAGGGCGTCGCGCTGGGCACGTTTGCTGACCATGAGCTGATAGCGGTGTTCATCGGCCAATCCGAGTCGGTGGCTACGGTCGGTCAGGCGCATGTCGGCATCGTCCTGGCGGAGCAATATTCGGTATTCGGCCCGTGAGGTGAACATTCGGTAGGGCTCGTCGACACCTTTTGTCACGAGGTCATCGATCAGCACGCCTATGTAGGCTTCGTCGCGCGCGAGGGTAAATTCTTCCCCACCCGACACTTTCTGATGGGCGTTGATTCCGGCCATCAATCCTTGTCCGGCTGCCTCCTCATAGCCCGTGGTGCCGTTGACCTGACCGGCGAAGAAGAGTCCTTCAACCAGCTTTGTCTCGAGTGTGTGGCGTAGCTGACGGGGGTCGAAGAAGTCATATTCTATCGCGTAACCGGGGCGGTAGATATGCACATCGGCGAATGCGGGGATGGTTTGCAACGCGTCGAGCTGCACCTGTATGGGGAGCGACGAGGAGAAACCGTTGAGATAATATTCGTTGGTGTCCTCACCTTCGGGTTCGAGAAACAGCTGATGCTCGGTTTTGTCGGCGAAGGTGACGATTTTCGTTTCTATGCTGGGACAATAGCGGGGACCAATACTCTGGATCTGGCCGTTGTAAAGGGGTGAATCAGGCAATCCGGCGCGGAGTATGTCGTGGGTCTTTTCGGAGGTATAGACGGTGAAGCAGGGACGCTGACGCAGTTCGCGGTGCACTTCGGGCAAGTATGAGAATTTGTGGAAATCGGTGTCGCCCTCCTGCGGGGTGGTCTTTGAATAATCCACGGTTCTGCCGTCGATGCGCACTGGCGTACCGGTTTTCATGCGGTCGGTGACGAATCCCAACTGACGGAGCTGTTCGGTGATGCCGCGCGATGCGGGCTCGGAGATTCTACCACCACCCACCATCGTGCGGCCGAAGTGCATCAGTCCGTTGAGAAATGTTCCGGCGGTGAGCACCACGGCTTTGGCGTTGAATGTTACGCCGAGTTCGGTTTTGACACCTTTTATTTTGGAATCCTCGATGAGGAATTCGGTCACGGAGTCTTGCCAGATGCTCAAATTGGGCGTATTCTCAAGGATAGAGCGCCACAGACCGCTGAACTTGACACGGTCGGACTGGGCGCGTGGCGACCACATCGCCGCACCTTTAGAACGGTTGAGCATACGGAACTGGATGGCCGTGCGGTCGGTGACCACACCCATCTGTCCACCCAAGGCGTCGATTTCGCGAACGATCTGCCCTTTGGCAATACCACCCACGGCGGGGTTGCAGCTCATCTGGGCTATCTTGTTCATATCCATGGTTATAAGCAGCGTTTGCGAACCCATTCGGGCAGCAGCTGACGCAGCCTCACAACCGGCATGACCGGCGCCGATCACAATTATGTCGTAGTCAAATTTCATGATTGTTCGTTAACTAAGCTATGAAGCATTTCAAGCGCTTTGTCTTCATTCATTTCCATTATCTCCCTCTCGCCGGGACCTTTGTCGTTGATGCCGCAGAGGTGGAGTATTCCGTGGATGATCACTCGGTGGAGCTCATCACCGTAGGTCGCCCCGACGGTTTCGGCGTTGGTTCTGACGGTGTCAAGTGAGATGTACATATCGCCGCGGAGCATCTTTCCACGGGTATAGTCGAAGGTGATGATGTCGGTGTAATAATCATGTTGAAGATACTGACGGTTCACCCGCAGTATCTCTTCGTCATCACAAAATATGTAGGTCAGTTCATGCGCCTGCTTCCCATGGTCGAGAGCCACGGCTGAAATCCATTGCTCGAGTAGTGCTATGTCGACCTCGGGCATCGCCACATTTTTTGTTATCCACTGAAATCTGTCCATAAAAGAGTTTTAACTCGCAAAAATACTAATTTTAGCCGTTAATTACAATAGCAGATCGATGTTTGTGGCATTTTTCTCCAGATGAAGAACTGAATCAAACCGCATTTTTGGCGTTATCAATCTGTATATCAATAGATTATCTAAACATAAACCTCTCTAAAATCAAAAAAAATCCTGCGACCTGAGCCACAGGAGGGAATTTTTCGATTTTCAGTGTTAAAATATTTAACAATTCTCTCCCCTACCCTATCACGCTCAGTCCTTCAACTTTTTTCAGCTGTGAGAGCAACGGGTCCATGTCATCGGCGGCGGTGGCGAAGGTGATGCTACAGGTGTTGTCGAACTGCTGCGACTGAATCGTCACACCGGGATTCTTGAGCAGACGCATCACGGGGGTCAGCGACACATAGCCGAACGTGACCGTGGCGCTCACTTTGACACGCTCCTCGATGATGGTGGCAGACTCAATGGCCGAGCGGGCCGCCTCGCGGTAGGCCTGGATCAGTCCGGGAGTACCCAGCTTGATTCCGCCGAAGTAGCGCACAACCACAATGACAATGTTTGTCAGGCCAAATGAGTTTATCTGACCCAAGATCGGCTTTCCGGCCGTACCTGACGGCTCGCCGTTGTCGTTGCTCATGAACAGGTCGCGGTTGTGTCCGATCATATAGGCCCAGCAAACATGGCGGGCGTCGTGATATTTACGCTGATATTCAGCCACGACGGCCTTAGCCTCCTCAACGGTGGCCACAGGATGGGCAAACGCTATGAAGCGGCTCATTTTCTCGCGTATCTGGGCCGTTGACGCTTCCGATATGGTTTTATACAAATCAGCCATTACGTTGGAGCAGACGGTTAAACAAGGCTATATACTGCGACGCTATGGCCGACGATGCGAACCTGCGTCGAACTGACTCATGCAGGGTGTCACGGTCGGGGTCTTGCGACAGTGCCCAGCGTATACCCTCGGCGAAGTCCTCGGTGTCGAGATAGCGGGCTATGTAGCCATCCTCCTTGTGGGTTATGATGTCGGACTGTCCTCCCTCACCAAACGACACGGGCAACGCTCCGGCCGCCTGTCCTTCGATCAGGGTGCCGGGCAGGGTTTCATAGAGCGATGATGACAACACCACGGAACTGCGGGCATAGAGTCGGCGCAACAACGCCGGATCTGAGATGCGCCCAACGTAGCGATAGGGGAAACGGAGTTCTGACAGTGCGTCGGGGTCGTGCAGTGTGCCGAAGAAAACCGCCTCGGCATTATTGGTCAGTTCCGGGTCATTATCAAACAGCTGATTGAGGGCTTCGATGGCGTAGTTGAGTCCCTTGATGGGGTCGTCGAGACGCGCGGCTCCCATGGTGATCACCTTCTTGTCGTGGACGATAATCGATGAGCGGTAGCCCTCGGGCATGCGGGTGATGAAACTGTCAATGGGGAAAGCGTTGTGGATGGTCTCCACGGGGAGGTCATGGAGCAGACTGCTCTCTTTGGCCTTACGGCAAGCCCAGTTACTCACGGCTACGAAAGTGAAGTTTCCGCTACGGTAGACGTCGCGCTTCTTGAGCCACACTTTGTGTGACAGGTCATCGGCTTTGTCACTGTTCAGGAACGGGCAACATCCGCACTCTCCCGGCAGCTTGTAGCTCTCGCATGAATGGGCGTGGTGGCATATGCCGGTCATGTTCCACATGTCGTGCATGATCCACACTATCGGCTTACCGAGCGCCGCCAGGCGTTTCAGCCCCGAGAGTGAGATCATACCCTGGTTTACCCAGCTCAGCACAATGATATCGGCCTCGCGGATAGCCTCGAGATTGACGAATTCCGGACCGCTGTCGGCCACCGACACCTTGAAAAGGTTGTCGCGGTTCAATCCGTTGGCCATCATGATTCTGATCCGTTCTTTCATGAAGTAGTAGCCGCGCATGAACCGGTTCGAGACAACATCGACCTCCGACGAAGGGTTGTTGCGGGTGAACACGATCATCCGCGACTGCACTCCGGCCGCAAGCAGGGAATTGTGCAGACGCATGGTCACGACGGCGGCTCCGCCTAAATTGTCGCTGTGGCTCAATATGGCTACTTTCAGTGGGGTCGATGTCATTTTCTATGGGGTAATAATGAAATTTTCTCTCGTTTGATTATAAAGGTGACGTAAACCGCCAGCAACATGGTGCGGATGGCGTAGTCCACACCCTCCCAGGGGGTCACGGTCAGTTCGGCCACAACATAGAGTGCGGCAGCCACGACGGTGTAAAGGAGCATGTCGCGCAGGGCGTAAGGTATCGGATATTTATAACGACCGACAATGTAGGAGGCAACGGTCATGACAAGATAGCATCCAAGGGCAGCATAGGCGCAACCCATGTAGTTGAACATCGGAACAAACGCCACGTTCAACGCAACCGTAACGCCAAGCCCCAGCAGGGAAAACCAGGTGCCCCACACGGTGCGGTCAGTGAGTTTGTACCACACCGAAAGATTGAAGAATATGCCGAACAGCAGCTCGGCCACCATGATGACCGGAACAACCTTCAACCCCTCGAAATATGACGGCGCGATGAAATATTTTATGATACCTAAATAGAACATCACTCCTAAGAATATCAGCAGACCGAAAATAAGGAAGAACTTCATGGCGTCGCCGTAGGCCTTCAGCTTGTCCTCACCTTTCTGTTTGTTCTGGGCGAAGATGAATGGCTCGTAAGCGAAACGGAAAGCCTGGATGAACATCACCATGATGATCGCTATCTTGTAGTTGGCGCCATACACTCCAAGGTCGGCCATGGCCGTGGCTTTGTCAGGAGCGAGCATGGGATAGAGCAGCTTGTCGATGGTCTGGTTCATTATACCCGCTATTCCGAGCACCAGCAGCGGGAAGGAATAGGCGAGCATCTCGCGCAACAGCCGCGGGATGAAAATGTAGCGGAATCCGGTCAGTTCCGGAATCAACATCAGCAATGTCACAGCTGATGAAATCAGGTTGGCCAGGAAAATGTAGCCGATGCCGAACGACGGGTCGTAGAACCACTCCACGCTCCCGGGCGCGGCCGTCATCAGCCACGGACACAACAACAGGAAAAACAGGTTCAACCCTATGTTCAACCCTATGTTGACCAGCTTGAGCGTGGCGAATCTGACCGGGCGCTTCCTGTAGCGCAGAAATGAGAACGGCAGCGACGTGAAGGCGTCGATGGCCACGGCGATGGCCATTATGGTGATATATGACGTGTGGCCGGGACACTCCAGCGCGTCAGCGATGCCGGGTGCGAACACACACGACAGGATTATGAACAGCGTAGAGGTCGAAGCCAGCGACACCAGCGATGTGGAATAGACCGCCATGGGGTCGCTCCATCGCTCATGGTTGGCGAACCTGAAAAATCCCGTCTCCATGCCGTAGGTGAGCACTATCAGCACCAGCGCCACGATTGAATAGATATACGTGACGGTGCCATACTCGCTGCTCGGAAACAGGTTGGTGTACATAGGCACCAGACACCAGTTGAGAAAACGTCCTATGATGCTGCTCAAACCGTATATGGCGGTGTCCTTTACCAGTGATCTTACTCCTGACATATGATTGGAATGATTTCAGCTAAACATGTTAGCGTTAGTCCTCGAACAACCCTTTCTGAACCGGGCCCCGGGTGGAGCCCAGATGACGGAACGCCAGGTCGGTGACCTCACGTCCGCGGGGGGTCCTTCTAATAAATCCCTCCTTGATGAGGAACGGTTCATAAACATCCTCGATGGTGCCGGGATCTTCCCCCAACGCCGTTGCGATGGTGGTCAATCCCACGGGTCCACCGTTGAATTTGGTGATGATGGTGGTGAGAATCTTGTTGTCGATCTCGTCGAGACCGTAACGGTCAATGTTCAGCGCCTCCAGAGCGTAGCGGGCAATCTCGGGATTGATCGTTCCGTTGCCCACAACCTGGGCGAAGTCGCGCACACGTCTCAGCAACGCGTTGGCTATACGGGGAGTGCCGCGGCTGCGCAGAGCTATCTCATGTGCCGCCTCACCCGTGCACTCAACGTGCAGCAGCGACGACGACCGCAATATGATCCGTTCCAGGACCTCGTGGTCATAGTACTCCAGATGGCAGTTTATGCCAAACCTGGCGCGCAATGGCGAGGTCAGCAAGCCGCTGCGGGTGGTGGCGCCGACAAGGGTGAACGGCGACAGACTCAGCTGCACGGTGCGTGCCCCCGGGCCTTTGTCAATCATTATGTCGATGCGATAATCCTCCATGGCGGAATAGAGATATTCCTCAACCACGGGGCTCAGACGGTGAATCTCATCAATGAAAAGCACATCGTTCTCCTCGAGCGATGTCAGTATGCCGGCCAGATCGCCCGGTTTGTCGAGCACCGGGCCCGATGTAACCTTCATCCCCACCCCAAGCTCATTGGCTATGATGTTCGAAAGGGTGGTTTTACCCAGGCCGGGAGGACCGTGCAGCAGCAGGTGGTCGAGCGCCTCGCCACGCTGACGCGCCGCGGCGACAAACACCTTCAGGTTCGCCACAATCTTATCCTGCCCGCTGAACGAATCGAACTGCGACGGCCTCAAGGCACGTTCCAGGTCGCGGTCCGGGTCAACCGAACTGTTGCGTATGTCAAACTCTTCTTGTTCCAATTTTCCGAGGGTTTCCTCCGGGTTATGCTGTTTTTATGCGGATGTGCCGAAGCCTCCTTGTCGGGTCAATGATCCCGGCCTGACTGCCGGCACTCCGTCATATGATTAATTTATCAAAGATATTTGTCGCCCAACTTCAATTTAACGTCGTTGACCATCTGCTTGATGCGCTGTTCCTCGGTGATGGGACAGATCAGCAGCACGTCGCCGGTGTCGGCAACGATGTAGTCGTTGAGTCCGTCGACAACCACGAGCTTACGCTCCGTGATGGCGAAGATGTTTCCTGTGGAGTTATATATCAGCCCCTCGCAGTTGTGGGTCACGTTGCCCTCGCGGTTCTTCGGCGAGTGGTCGCGCATGGAGCTCCAGGTGCCGAGGTCGTTCCAACCGAATTCAACCGGTTCCACAAACACATTGTCGGCCTTCTCCATAACCGCGAAGTCAATGGAGATGCTCATGCAGCCGGGGAAGTTCTCCTCGATGAAGCGGCGCTCATCCTCGGTGCCGAACACCCCTTCGCCTCGGCTGAAGGTTGTTGCCACATCCGGGGCATGGCGCTCCAGTGCCTGTTTGATGTTTCGCGCGGTCCACATGAATATCCCTGAATTCCAGAAAAACTCGCCGCTTTCCAGAAATACTTTAGCAAGGTCTATGTTAGGCTTCTCGGTGAATGTTTTCACACGGTGTATGCCGTTCTCGAACTCATCGCCTATCTGAATGTAGCCGTAGCCTGTTTCCGGACGCGTAGGCTTGATTCCGAGCGTCAGCAGAGCGTTGTTCTTCTCCACGAACTCGAATCCGGCGTTGACAGCCTGCTCAAACTGCTTGTCGCGGGTGATCAGATGGTCGCTCGGGGCCACGATCATGCTCGCCTCAGGGTCGAGGGCGGCTATGTGGTAGGCGGCCCAGGCTATACACGGGGCGGTGTTGCGTCGGGCAGGCTCACGCAGAATCTGTTTGTCGGACACCTCGGGCAACTGCTCGCGGATCAGCGGGGCATACATCTCGTTGGTCACGAAAAGAATGTTCTCCGCAGGGACAATGGGGAGGATGCGGTCGTAGCTCATCTGCAGAAGGGTGCGGCCGGTGCCTAATATATCTAAGAACTGTTTGGGACGTGACGTGCGGCTGTAAGGCCAGAAACGAGAGCCTATGCCCCCGCACATGATCACGCAATAACGGTGAGGATTTTTCATAATCTAAGGTTACAATGAGTGATTACCGGTTTTTTGCGGACACTCGGGGTGACCGCGGTGTAGCAGAGGCCGAATCTCTTTGTCCGGATGTCATTTCCACTTGCTCCCGGAACAAGTGACCGCGCCTCGTCGGCCATACGTCAACTTTACGATGGTCCTGCGCGTTCTCGCTACGGACTATATAAGTTACGAAGAGCCGATGTGCTAAGTTAGCACTTTTTTTTCAATTTACGGCTTTATAGCGTAAATAATTTCGTATTTTTGTGGAAAGATTTTTTATGCGCACCATTTTATTGCTCCTATCCCTGATGCTTGCCCTACCCTGTGCGGTCGCCGGCAACGATGACAATTACGCTCTTCTCGCCAAAAAGGAGCGTATGTTCTACAACGCCCGTGAATGGCCGGGAGCACATGCTATGCTCCTGATGATGATCGACGAGAAACCGCGCAGCGCCGACCTCTACGGACGCGACATCGTGGTTCAGTCGCTGATGAACGACACTCTGGGGGCCGTGGAATCGCTTGACAAGGCCATGGCTAATCACGTGCCGTTCGACTCGGTGTTCTTCCACATCAAGGAAACTTCCTTCAGCCTGGGGCGCTCGGAACTCTACGAGCGTTTTCTCGTCAGGGTCAAAGATTCCCACGCATGGCTGGCTCGAACAATCGACAATTACCTGCTGGAATATTACTGCTTCCGGCGCAACGGGGGCAAAATGGTGGAATTCAGCAAAATAATGCTCGCCGGACTCCCTGACAACGTCAATTTCCTGACTATTCTGGCCGAGGGCTACCTTCTTGAGGGGGAGACGGAAAACTCGATGCTCGCCTATCGTCAAGTGCTGCATTTCTCGCCTGAAAACTACCAGGCGCTGCTCTATCTGGGCAACTACCACTTCAACCGGTGGATGACTACAGCGGTGGCCGATGATGCCGAGCAGGCCCGCAAGTTTCTTTCGCGGGCCTATGAGGTGAAACCATCGCCCTACGTTAAGCTACGCCTCGAGCAACTCGCCCGATGATTCTATGATATGATATGGCGCTTACCGTTTGGTTATCTCCCAGCACGCCACAGCCGCGGCCGCGGCCACATTGAGCGAGTCGACCCCATGGGCCATAGGTATGCGAACCAGATAATCGGCCCGGGCTATGACCTCGTCGGCCAACCCTTCACCCTCGGTTCCCATTATCACCGCCAACTTTTCCTCGCCGCGCAACGACTCATGGTCGATGTTGACGGAGTTTTCCCGCAGTGCCATGGCGGCGGTGCGGAATCCCACGCTCCTCAGGTCGGCGTTCGGATCATCGATCCATGTCCACGGAACCAGAAAAACCGATCCCATCGACACTCTGATCGACCGTCGGTTGAGCGGGTCGCACGAAGTGCGGGTCAGCAACACGGCGTCGATTCCGAGTGCTGCCGCCGAGCGGAATATGGCCCCGATGTTGGTGGTGTCGACAACGGAGTCTATCACAACCACACGGCGCGCATCGCGACACACCTCCGACAGAGGCTTGCTGACGGGTCGGCGCATGGCACACAAAACCCCGCGGGTAAGGGTGTAGCCCGTGAGCGTGGCCAACAGTTCCCGGTCGCCGGTGTAAACAGTGACGTCTTCGCCCAGTTGTGCCACAATGTCGGCGGCGTCGCCCGTCAGATGCTTCTCCTCACAAAGCATGCTGACCGGTTCGTAGCCCGCCTGCAGCGCAACCCTGATCACTTTGGGACTTTCGGCTATGAATATACCCTTCTCCGGCTCCAGACGGTTGCGCAACTGGGCTTCGGTAAGGGTGCTGAACAGAGCCACTCCGGGCTCGTCGAGGGTGGTTATCTTTTTTATGTTCATGACTTTCAGAGGGTGTTTAACCGTTCACAACCCCCCATGATGAGCGGTCGAGGTTACGGTAGGAGATAGCTTCGGAAATCTGTTCCTTCCCAACGGTGGCCACCCCGTCGAGGTCGGCTATGGTGCGGGCAACCTTGAGAATGCGGTCGTAGGCGCGCGCCGACAGGTCGAATTTCTTTATCGCCGCCTCCAGACGCCGCATTCCCTCATCATCGGGCATGGCATATTGGCGGAGCAGCGCGGGGGTCATCATGGCGTTGCAATACACGTTTTTATGTTCAGCGAAACGACGCTGCTGAATCTTCCTGGCCTCAATCACCCTGTCACGTATAGCTGAGGAGGATTCCGACGGTGTGGTGTCGGAAAGATCCTTGAACGGAACGGGGAAAATCTCAACCTGAATATCTATTCGGTCGAGCAGCGGACCCGAGATGCGGTTGAGATATTTCTGCACCGCTCCGGGAGGGCAGATACACTGCTTGGTGGGGTGATTGTAGTAGCCGCACGGACAGGGGTTCATCGAGGCCACGAGCATGAATCCCGCCGGATAGTCGATGGTGTACTTGGCTCGCGATATGGTGATGTGGCGGTCCTCCAGAGGCTGACGCATTACCTCCAGCACTCCGCGGCTGAATTCGGGGAATTCGTCGAGAAACAGCACACCGTTGTGGGCGAGGGATATTTCTCCGGGCATAGGGTCGGTGCCACCACCGACAAGGGCCACGGGCGATATGGTGTGATGGGGCGATCGGAACGGCCTGCTTGTCATCAGCATGGAGCCACGCTTCAGTTTTCCGGCTACGGAATGGATCTTGGTGGTTTCGAGCGCCTCGGCCAGGGTGAACGGTGGCAATATCGTGGGCACCCGCTTGGCCATCATCGATTTCCCGGCTCCGGGAGGCCCTACGAGCAATATGTTGTGCCCTCCGGCGCATGCCACCTCAAGGGCTCGTTTAACCTGTTCCTGACCTTTGACATCGCTGAAATCATAACCGGCTATATCTTCGGCGCGCTCAAACTCCGCGCGGGTGTCGATGACGGTGGGCTTTATGCCGCCCTCGCCGGTCAGAAGGTCGAACACCTCTTTCAGATGGCTGACCCCATAAACATCGAGATTGTTGACTACGGCCGCCTCACGGACGTTTGCCGACGGAACGATCATACCCTTGTAGCCTTTGCTTCGGGCCATGATGGCCATCGGAAGAGCCCCCTTGACCGGAAGCACCGATCCGTCGAGAGCCAGCTCACCCATGAGCAGATACCCCTCCAGCGAGGCCACGTTGACCAATCCCGCAGCCACGGAAATCCCGACGGCTATCGGCAGATCGTAGGCCGACCCTTCTTTGCGCACGTCGGCCGGCGACATGTTTACCACAACATGATGACGGGGAAATTCCATCCCCAACTGTTTCAGGGCGCTGCGAACACGCTCCTGACTCTCTTTGACAGCGGCGTCGGGCAAACCGACTATGGCCACACCTATCCCTTTGTCAACCGACACTTCTATGGTCACTTCAATGGCGTCGATTCCTTGAACCGCGGCTCCGTAGGTCTTTATCAACATGGCTCACTCGGTTTTTGCTATAGCGTTTTCAACTGACGGACCGGTGTAGAGCACTGTGCCGGTGGAGTCAACCATCACTACGGTGGGGACTACGTTGAGGTTGAACCGCTCCAGGGCCGGTGAGCTTACCGATCCGGGAATCCACAGCTCGAGCCCCTTCACGGGATTTTCCTTCATCGGCTGCTTCCATTCGGCGGTGTCACTGCTAAGCGACACATTCAGCACCTGTGTCGAGCTGTCGTCTCTGGTCATGAAGCCTGCTATCTGTTCTTTCACATCGTCGGTGAAATAACTGCGGTCATCATAGAAAACGAACAGTGTGAAACTATGGTCGCCGGGGTCAACCGTGGTCAGTGAATCGCCGGTGGTGAACAGTCTGAGGGGTTCTATGGCCATGATGGTGTCACCGGCCATACGGCGAAGCATCGCCATATAGCCCGCCGTGAGCTGCGACGGACGCGACTCCTGGTCGATAGCATTGAGCAGTGAATCAGCGCGCGCCCCCTTCTCACGCAAATTGTAATGGAGCTGGAGTGCCATCACCGCCGACATATTGTTATGGTTCGAGGTCACAAATTTCTCAACAGCCGCATCGAGCGAGTCTGACGGTCCGGCCATGATCAGGTCATAGTTATCTTTCAGAAACGACGCATACTTGCCACTGACATCATTTCCCTTGACTTCCATCAGCAGCGGACGGTCGGCGAAAAACTTCACGTTGACCGCATCGCCGTTCTCAACCATCAGATGTCCTATGGGCACACCCTGGTTGGTGCTGATGCTTATCAACACCGGCCTACGGGCCGTTCCCTCATATTGAAACTTGCCGTCAAGGGCCGTGGCCATACCGGTTTTCAGCCGCTCTCCATCGTAGTAATAGAACTTGAGCGACCTGGTTCCCAATCCCTCTACCTCTCCGTTGATGCGGAAGGTGTCGGCTCCCCCACACGATGCGAGGAGCAGTGACAGCGTTAGCGTCAGTGCGGTTATATACCTTGAAATCATCGATTGAACAGCTTTCTTAATTATTAAGGATTCATGGTGACGGAGCCCCGGCGGCACACCTGACGGTGCCACAGCGAGTTGACCGACACGGTTTTATTCAGCAAAGATAACTATTTTATTTCAGAGTGCGGGCCGCATGGTTATATTTTTGTCAAACCTCACTATTTCTACCCTGTTTCTCCCCACGCTGCCGTCCACGCGATCGCATAAGTCCTCCCCTTTGAAAAAGAGTGAGGCCGCAACGATTGTCGCGGCCTCACCCATAATTTCTATAACCTACCGATTAAAGGGCTTTGTCCTTTGAACCGAGCACGTTTTCAATTTTGTGTTTGTAGAGTTTTTCCATGTTGTCACGAGCCGGACCGAGATATTTACGGGGGTCGAACTCAGCGGGTTTCTCAGCGAACACCTGACGGATAGCGGCAGTCATGGCCAGACGGCTGTCAGAGTCGATGTTGATTTTGCAAACAGCGCTCTTGGCAGCTTTGCGGAGCTGTTCTTCGGGGATACCGATAGCATCGGGAAGTTTGCCACCGAATTTGTTGATGGTGTCAACTTCTTCCTGGGGAACTGATGATGATCCGTGGAGAACGATGGGGAATCCGGGAAGTTTTTCCATAACGGCGTCGAGAACGTCGAATGCCAATGGAGGAGGAACGAGTTTGCCTTCTTCATTGCGGGTGCACTGGTCGGGAGTGAATTTGTATGCACCGTGTGAAGTACCGATAGAAATTGCCAGTGAATCGCAGCCGGTGCGGGTGGCGAAGTCGATAACTTCTTCGGGGTCGGTGTAGGTGTGGTGGTCTGAAGAAACTTCATCCTCAACACCTGCCAGAACGCCGAGCTCACCTTCTACGGTTACGTCATACTGGTGCGCGTAGTCAACTACTTTTTTAGTAAGGGCCACGTTTTCTTCGTAGGGAAGGTGTGAACCGTCGATCATCACTGATGAGAAACCGTTGTCGATACATGATTTGCACAGTTCGAAGCTGTCGCCATGGTCGAGGTGCAGACAGATCTGGGGATGTTCCCAACCGAGTTCTTTAGCATATGCTACAGCACCCTGGGCCATATAGCGCAGAAGGGTGGCGTTGGCATAGTTGCGGGCACCTTTTGAAACCTGCAGAATAACGGGTGAACGGTCTTCAGCGGCTGCCTTGATGATAGCCTGAAGCTGTTCCATATTGTTGAAGTTGAATGCGGGGACGGCGTAGCCTCCTTTGATTGCTTTGGCAAACATCTCGCGGGTGTTGACCAAACCTAATTCTTTGTAACTTACCATAGTAGTTTGTGAATATTTAGATTAAATTTTTTGCAAAGTTAGTGTTTATTTTTCAGATTATCATCCTGTTTAATAATTTTTATACTCCTCGGGGCTTTATGTCGCGGCTACACGCTCTGTTCGGGCCCCCCAGAAACTGTTTAAATTTATTTATCGCAGGATTTGAGAAGGATTGTCATTTAGATTTTTAATCTTGATGAAGGAGTTTAGGGGCTCCTAAATGACTGAAT
>JAXJVW010000335.1:0-3463 GCA_036308365.1 Muribaculaceae bacterium | reverse complement strand
CTATCAGATACATGTTGAGCAGCGCGATGGCTCGGCGTGGAGAGAATTCACCTGCGGCGATGTCCCATTTCTCGTCGTCTTTTCTGCGTTTCGACGGTGCGGGTGTGCCGGTGATGAACAGCAGGGTGTTGTCCATTCCCGGACCGGAGGTGTCGATGGCTTTGAACAATCGGGCGAGCTGGCGGTCGAGTCGCAGATAGCTGTCCATCTGTTCCATCCGTGTGTCGGCATCGGTGGAATAAAGGTAAGGCGACACGGTGAAGCTGAGGTTCAGCATGTCGATGTTCTCACCTTTTCCCAGATTCATCGACTTGATGTATTCACCTGCCACATCGGTCACTTCGTTGTTCACCAGCGGGGTGTGTTTGAAGCGGGTTATGCGCTGTGGGTCGTTGCGGTAGAAGGTATGCCGGAAGTTGAACAGTTTTTTGTAGGGGGGCATGTCGGGATACCGTTCCACGGCCATGGAGTTGCTCCAGGCCATGGTGTCGAGTTTCATGTCGAGCGACTCGCGGTGGTTTCTTCCCTGAATGGAGGTGGGTACATCCTTATAATAAGTTGTGGTGGCCCATTTCCCGTTGACTTCGTTGATCCAGAATCCGCTGTTGCCGTTGTGTCCGGCCATCACCAATGCCTGTTGCGAAGCCGGTGCGATGGCGTAGACGTGGCCCAGTCCGCCGGTGGCAATGCGTATTTCGTCGCCTATGGTTGAAACGCGCAGACTTTTGGGCGAGAGTGTTTCGTTGGTGAAGTTGCCGATGGTTGAAGGGTCCATGAAGCTGGCCACGGGTCGGCGGGTGTCACGGTCGAACTGACGGTCGCTGGCCACACCGTTGACCGAGGGTGATGCTCCGGTGTGGATCAGGGCAGTCGCCGCCGTGGGGTCGAGAGCCGAGCCGTAGTCGACATCGGTGATGGTCACCCCTTCGTTGAGCAACCGGTTGAACCCGTCGTTACCGAAGTATCCCTTCAGCAATTCAATCTGGTCCATCGACAGTCCGTCAACAACTATCCCTACCACGAGCGACGGCCGCTTGGGTGGTGTCTGACCCGTTATGGCCATGGTCACCACCGACGCTACGAGCAGACTTGCTATGCGGCTGCTTAGTCGGATACCTGTTTTTTTCGTGGACATTTAATGAAAATGTAGGATGATGAACGGATTAAGTCTGTGATAATTAACAATATAACTGCATGATTGAGCTCCTGTGCGGAAACTCCCCACGCTATTAATAACAAAATTAACGCCACAAAGTTAACAATTTGCCAACAGAAAACCAAAGATTGCAATCGTTTTATCCATATGCCTATAGCTCCAATGATACATAATGGATTGAATATCAACATTTCATAGTTTGGCGACGTGGCCTCGTGGCTTGAGAAAAACACTAAAAAAGTGACTACGACGGCCGCTATTGTCAGCAGTGAATAGAACAGACTGTCGAACCATCGGCTCACGGTTCGGCGTCGGAAATCTGTCAATGTCACCGCTATGGCAGCCAGCAGCAGAGCGGACATGCAGAGCATCGGCGACAGATACCATGGGGTGGGGGGCAGCACGGCGTTTGATTCGGGGCCTCCGGTCAGGTAGTAGCTTTGTTTGACCAGCGGCTTGCCCGCTATGGTGGCCTCCGGGAGCATCACGTTGGCCAGAGCGGGGGCGAACAGCATGTCGCGGGGGCTCTGATTCCGGTCGATTCCGTTGCCCAGGGCTATGTCGATTCCTAATTGATACCATGGATAATTGGCATGGAAATGTGTCATGGCCTCACGATAAGTGGCGAGGTTGACTCCCTCGGGCAACCGGACCATGATGGTGTCGTCAACGGCATTTTCAATCATGGCCAATGGACGGGTTGAGCAGTTGTCTTTAACGTAGTTATAGCGGTAAACGCGGTTCTCGGGACGCATGTTCAGCTCAACGGCGTCGATTATCCTTTGCTTCTGGACGGGGGTCAGATTGAGCTCATGGGCGGTGACTGAACGTCCGTCGCCGGCATAGTGCCGCAAAAAATAATGTGTTGGGATGGCTCCGACCATGTAGTCGGTTTCACCTTTGACGAAGCGGTAGACGAAATTATCCGAGTCAAAGTCGAACAGCCCCCAGTTAAGCGTCACGTCATCGCCATGGGGCGAGTGAATGCGGAGTCCGGCGTGACCCTCGAGTTCATAAATCTCACTCCCCGGCGAGCACACGAGAAATTCTATCGCCACGGAGTCGACTGTGGCGGCTCCGGCTGAGAGGATCCATCCGGAGATTATTGTAAAAATCAGTAGTATCTGTTTCATTTTCAATGGCGTGCTTTAGGGAATAATTTTTTTATCCGGATCAATTGCCGGGTGATTCCCTGACCGGCTATGACCATGGTCACCGCAACCAGAATCAGGGCCATGCCCAGATAGTCGGAGGTGGTGACTTTTTCGTTGAATACGAGTATGCCGAACACCAGTGCGGTAACCGGTTCGAACACACCGAGAATGGCTGCGGGTGTCGACCCTATGTTTTGAATGGCGAGGGTGGTGAATATCAGCGATGCCGCAGTCGGGAGCAGGGCCAGTCCGGCCAGTGAGCTCCAGGTCAGAGCGTTAGTGGGGAGGTGGAGCTGGCCGTCGGCCGCCACTTGTGCGGCGAAAATGCTGCTGCCGGACAGCAACACGTAGAAGGTTAGCTTGAGGGTCGGTATGTTACGGATGCCCCCTTTGTTTACTGCCACAATGTAGATAGCATAGGATAGCGATGAGAGCATGACCAGCACGGTGCCCGCCAAACTCAGGTTGCCTCCGGGATTACCCACGCAGAGCAATGCTATTCCACCCATGGCCATCAGCAGGCAGGCTCCGGTTTGCAGCGTGAATCGCTCATGGAAAACCAGTGTGCTTATCAGCGCCACGAGCAGCGGATACACGAACAGAAGCGTGGAGGCTATCCCGGCGGCCATGTAGCCGTAGCTTTCAAACAGTGCGAACGAGGAAAAGCCCATGAGCAAGCCGAGGATCATCACCGGAAGTGTCAGCCGGCGTTCTATCTTGAAGTTGTGGCCACGCATGGCAAGCAGCATCCCTACGGCTGGAATGGCCAGCAGATAACGGAGCAGCAGCACTGACGCTGTGTTCATGCCATCGGCGTAGAGCGGCAGGGCGAACAGCGGGTTCATTCCGTAGAATGCCGCGGCGAGTATGCCATAAACATATCCCTTGATTCTGTTACCCATATTCAAATTGAGTGGTTTGAAATGATTTGCTTATCATCCGAGGAGGTGCGGCATGTGTGCCCACACGGATGAACGAACCGTTTTGTTCAGCAAATTTACGAATTTATTTTCACCTGGGTTTATAATATTCAATGAATCTCGAATCAGAGGCTAAGAAACTGTTTAAAATTTATTTTATCTTGTCTTTGAGAGTCTTGTCAATATATTTATAATCTTGATTCAGTCATTTAGGAGCCCCTAAACTCCTTCAT
>JAXJVW010000334.1:0-7719 GCA_036308365.1 Muribaculaceae bacterium | reverse complement strand
ATGAAGGAGTTTAGGGGCTCCTGAATGACTGAATCAAGATTATAAATATATTGACAAGACTCTCAAAGACAAGATAAAATAAATTTTAAACAGTTTCTAAAATCCCTACGTTTAGCAATCGTTAACGCTATATTGCAATTCGCTGGTTAACAGTCGTATGTAGCCATACTCCCGTGTTAATTGTCACACTTGTGGCTCACACTGGTGTGACCTTTTTTTGTCGGATGCTGTCAATGCCGTGTTATCTTTGCAGCAAAAACACCACTATGAAACAGATTATAATTGAAAAAGAATGGCTGGAGATTCTCAATGACGAATCGCCTGAGTTTCTCTCACGGGTAATGTCGGCGATATACGCCTTTTTCCTTCACGGCTCTGAACCTGACGATCTCACTCAGGCTGAGCGCGTGGCTTTCAAATTCATCCGGAAGAATGTTGAGTTATACAATGAACGCTACGACCTTGAGGCGGGCTATGAGGCCGTGATAAAACGTAAAAGGGCTGAGAAGCGCAAGGCTGAGCGCACAATGCAGCAGCAGGCAGACAAACCTGCTGTAATTGACAACCCGAAATTGATCAAACCGGTTGCGCCTGAACGCATGTTGCCGGCGAATCCGTTGACCCCCGACACTCCGTTGTCAACACGGCGCACTGTTGACGATGACTTTTCCAATGATTCATTCCGGAAATTCCACAGAGATTATCTCGGCGAGAAAGATGACTGTGACACAGAGTACGCGCGTTTCCGGCACCGTTTCAGTGCCAACCTCCATGAGGCCCGCAAACTGCCGGCGGCAATCGCAAATTTCTACAGCTGGCGTAAAAAGGTGGCCGCCCTCGGGTTCTTCACCGAAGCACTACCTCCGCTCAGCCAATGGATCGCCTCGCAGAGTTGGCGTTTCAGATACCCCGACCTATAACTTCAAGGGTCATTCACCCTCTTGAAATGTAGCCTGCAGATTTTTTAAAACGGCTTTGCGGATGGTTTCTGCCTCAGCATGCTCCGACTTCAGTATGGTCAGGATGGTGCGCAGATAGTCGTCAGGACTGTTCAAACCTAACATCGCCGACAATCCCGACACACCCAACATCCGTTTTTGGTTGAAAACCCTCAGTATGCCATGATAATCGTTGCTCTTGAGCAGATTGGTGAACTCGAGGCATATCTCGTTGTACATGCCGCGGGGATTGATTTCGTTGACCAGATCAACCATATGCTCCTCGAGCTTGTTGATGTCGGCGAAACGGCGGTCAATGCGATATTCAACAGTCCGTTTAACCCGGTGGCGGGTGTGCTCGAGCGCCTGTTTCTTATATTCCCGCCTGAAAAATTCGGTCACAGCCTGGCGCGTTTTGTTGAATATGCTGTTTTCGTTACGCTTCCGATAGCGGGCTACGGCGCGTACTATCTCCTCTACCATCAACAGATTCTCTATCTCGGCAACTTCGGGAACAAGTATTTTCTTTCGCCGCAGATACTCAACTTCCTGTGGCTGACGCCGGTCACGGTCTACTATCCCGTAGCTGTCCATGTGGTGGAAACTGTTAAGGTCGTTGAACGTCCTGACTGACTCTATCACTTTGTTGCAGCTCCCCAGCGACCTGACGGTGAAATCTTTGAATATCAACGGGTAGAGCTTGGAATCAATGGAGTGGTCGGAGTCTCCTTCAATAAACAACACCGGTTTGCGGGCGCCGATGATGCTCAGATAAACCTCGTCGGGGATTCCTGATTTACCCTCTAAAATGTCGTAATCCCACCGGTCGTTCATCGCATCATAGTCACGGACCCACACTACGGTGCTCCCGCTGCGGCTCGAGGCGAACTCCAGATCGTGGGTGGTGTAGACAAAGCGGCAGTCGTGGCGCAGTGTCTCGATTTTGTTCCATACGCTCGAGGTGACCGTCGGATGGAGAAACAGTCCGGGGTTATCAACGAAAATGTAGGAGTCGACGGGGGCATAGAGAACGGCCCCGATGTAAAACAGCACCACTTTCTCTCCGTCTGACAGCCGCATACCTGAATACGGGGTGGAGTCGCTGTCGTTCGAGAACAGCAGTTGCCCGTTTTTTATCAACACCTTGTTATGCGGAAATATCTCCTGCCACACTTTTATCAGTTTGTCAAGTCGCGTGGGTTTCAGCTCGGCACCTTCATGAAGCGTCGACTCTAATTTGTAGCTCAGCAGATTGGCTATCTCCTCACCTAACAACACGGCGGTCAACTTGTCGAACAGCAGTTTGTTGTCTGAGGCGAAAAGGGTCGAGGCCGTCGTGGTCTTTTTATAGAGGGTGTCGATGACTGAACTCTCAGCGGGAGTTTCGTGAGGCGCACCGTAAAGGGCCTCGAGCGCCGACACCCGGTAGGCGCGCTGGTCGAGTTCCATCATCAGCCGCGTCGTAAACCGGGTTTTGCCCGAGCCGTTGGCACCGACAATCACCACTTGGCTGTCGGTTGATATAATCTGGCGTTTGTCACCGTTTTTGTCGGGTGGAAGGAGTAGATTCATGGCATTGATATTAGTGTGGTTGTTGCAGCTGTATCATATGTCGGCCATCGATGCCGGCACCTGACAGGCCTACAGTTCTATAAGCTCGTCGGGGAGGAAGTCACGGATGGCCACGGTCCCTAAAACACTGTCCCATCGCATGGGGGAGATACCGTTGCCGGGACGTTTAACGGTGATGTTGCGCTCCGTGAGTATGTCGCCACGCTTGATGGCGGTGGCGGCGACAATGCTTTTGCGGGCTACCTCTATGTTGGGTCGCTCCGAGGGCGACACACGTTTGTCGGCCGACCCAAGGGCCTGCTCTATGTGGCGTATGGCCTGGACCATCCGCTTCAGCTCGTCGGGGTCGAGCGATGCTTTGTGGTCAGGGCCGGGCAGTGATTTGTCGAGAGTGAAATGTTTTTCGATTATCTGTGCACCCATCGCTACGGCCGCCACCGGAACCTCTATCCCGTTGGTGTGGTCGGAGTAGCCTACGCTGTGACAACCAATTCGGCGAAGGGTGTCCATGGCCCGCAAGTTGACATCGGCATAAGGGGTGGGATACTGCGTGTTGCAGTGCAGCAGCGATATCCGGTCGCGGCTGATCCCTCCCTGCTCGAGCTGCCTGACGGCATCTTCAACCTCATGCAGCTCGCTCATCCCGGTCGACAGTATCACCCTCCCTCCTTTCCCGGCGATTTTACGCAGGTACGGGAGATTGGTGATTTCGCCCGACGGGATTTTCCAGTAGTCCATCCCCAATGGCTCGAGGGTGTCGATCGACACAAGGTCGAACGGCGTGCTCATGAATCCTATCCCGGCTTCACGACACAGTGCGGCCAGTCCGGCGTAGTCGGTCAGCGGCAGGTGGATTTTACGACACATCTCCAGCTGTGACTCACCCTCGCCGGTGGTCTCTTTCTGATACTCGGCCTTCGGCGCGAACGTGGAGATGACAAGCTCGGGGACGGCGGTCTGGAATTTGACGTAGTCGGCCCCGGCCTCTTTGGCGGCCCAAACCATACGGCGGGCCATGCCAAGGTCGCCGTTGTGGTTAACTCCGGCCTCAGCTATGATTATAACGTGGTTATCCTTGCAATTGTCCATTGTAAAACACAACTTCGGTCATATATCGGGTTATCTCGGTGCCGGGACGCCAGTCAACGCATGGCGACATCTGGATTCCGGCGAAATCTGCGAACAGAAACTCCGGGAAATTGGCCCCGGCATGGATTGAGCACACAACTCCACCTCCGAAGCGGGGGTTGACTTCCATAAGCAGAAGCCGGCCGCTGGCAGGGTCGCGCAGACACTGAACGGTTACGGCTCCCTTGAAATCGAGTTTCTTCAGAACGTCAACAGCTAACTCTATGGCTTCACGGTCGGCCACGGTGATGGTGTGTGAAACCTCTCCGTCAATCACGGCCAAACGCTCCCGGGGAACGGTGGTGATGATCTCTCCCTTCCGGTTAACGTAGCAATCAACGGTGATCTCGGTGGCCCCGGCAACATAGGTCTGAATCAGGTAGTCGTCGGCGTTGCCAAGGCGGTCAAGGTCGTTCTGGTCGCGGAGTATCTTTATGCCGTGTGAGGCTGATCCACATGCCGGTTTGGCTATCAGGGGGAACTCTGGGGTGTCACCCTGATGGTAGGTGGCCGGAACGGGCAGCTTATGCTGCTCGAAAACCCGGGCGGCCTCGATTTTGTTGAACATAGCCTCGACACCTTCGAGATCACCCGCCGGAACAAACACTTTGCCATATTTGTCGCGATACTTGACTGCGACGGCTATGGCGGGATCAACGAACGGAATGATCATGTCGATCTTTTTCTCGATGACAACCTGATGGAGCTTCTCCAGTATGTCGGGGTCGCTCCATCGGGGACCTTCGATTATTTCGGCAACGCACGCCGCAGGGACAATCTTTGACAGTTCCCAGCTGAACAGGTTGACTGATAAACCGATTCGGTAGCCGTGAATGGCGAGTTTGGTGGCAAAGGACACACGCTTGGCGCCACCTAACATGAGGATATTGACGTCAGTATTCATTGCTTACTTATTGTAAATGTCGGGTTTATATCGTTTCAGATTCTCAGGGTCAACGAACCATCGGATGGTCTCGGAAAGACCGCGACGAAGGTCATATTCCGGTCGCCAGTCGGTCAGACTGGTGATGAGCGTGTTGTCACCGCAGAGCCTGAACACTTCGCTGTCGGCCGGACGCAGACGCGCCGGGTCAACCACGAAGTCAACCTTCTCACCCATGATGTCGGCAATCAGCTCCAGGGTGTCGCGCATGGAAACTTCGGTGCCGGTGGCTATGTTGATGTCGCGCCCTTCAATCCCGGGCGTGGTGCCGAGGGCCAGGAAGCCGCGGCAGGTGTCGCGAACGAAGTTGAAGTCGCGCGTAGGGGTCAGGTCGCCTACCATTATCTGCCGCTTTCCTGAGGCTATCTGGCTGATGATGGTGGGGATGATGGCGCGGGCCGACTGCCGCGGACCGTAGGTGTTGAACGGCCGGGCTATGACTACGGGCAGACGGAAGGCGTTGTAGAAGCTCAGCGCTATGGCGTCGGCCCCTATTTTGGTCGCCGAATAGGGCGACTGGGGCTGACGGGGATGTTTCTCGTCGATGGGAACATACTTGGCGGTGCCGTACACCTCGGAGGTGGAGGTGACCACTATGCGGCTGACACCGCAGTCGCGGGCCGCCTGACACATATTGAGCGTGCCGGTGATGTTGGTGTCGACATAGCTCTCCGGAGCAACGTAGCTGTAGGGTATGGCTATCAGGGCCGCCAGGTGGTAGATGGTGTGGCAGCCACGGGCTATGTGGCGGCAGAACGCCGCGTCGCGGACGTCGCCGGTGACTATCTCAAGCATGGGATGGCTCACTCCTTCGAGCCAGCCCCAGTTGTTGAATGAGTTATATTGGCACAGGGCACGGACTTTGAAGCCGTTGGCCAGAAGAAGTTCTACCAGGTGCGAGCCGATGAATCCGTCGGCACCGGTCACTAATACTGCTTTATCGTTCTCTACCATCGTGTCAAAGTATATGTTATGCGTTTCCCGTCGGCGATGGTGTAGGAGAGCTCCATCTTCGATCCGGGCTTTTTCAGAATCTCGAGAGTGTTGACAGCGTCGGCCTGCAGATAGGTCTCGGGCAGGGGGGCATAGGTGCCGGTGCCGGGGGTTGAGCTGTCGTCGGCACGGTAGTTGAAACTGAGCAGCAGCTTGCCGTCATCTTCGCTCCATGAACCCCAGCGGTTGTCGTAGTTGCCGTCGGCGCTGACGCGTTTCATCTGGAAAATATTGGTCTGGAACGACCAGAAAATGTTCCCTCCGTAGGTGGTGTCGGGCACTCCGTCAACTTTCATTTCGGTGAGTTTCCACATGCCATACCAATCGCCGATGTGGCCATTGTTCTGCAGGCACGACGACAGGGTCACCAGCATGGTGAACAGAAGGGCTATGGTGAGTTTTCGTTTCATTGTCAGATTATATGTTTGGAAGGCCTGGATTGAAGACCGTTTCATTGTCAGAATATGTTTAGAAGGCCTGAATAGGAGACGGTCAGACATGCCCCGACGACATTGCCGTAGAGTTCGCCATGGTCAATCCCTAATTCTCCCTTTATGTTCAGTGCGGGGATTTTGGCGGGGGTGTAGCTGGCCTCCATCAGTAGGCTGGTGGAGTGTTTCTTTTCGAGATAGGGGAGGAAGTAGGTGCCCCATGAGGTGCGGTAGCTGCATAGCAGTCGGTAGCTCAGCCCTTTGTAGGGGGTGCCTGTGACTCCGGCGTGGACGGCTTTCACGCGGGTGTCGTGGAAGCGGAATCCACCGTCGGTGTAGTAGATGGGCGATTTGAGCATGGGGTTCCCCTGGGCCATGCCGAAGTTGGCGTAGGGCCCGTAGAAGCCGTTGTTATAGTAGTCGTCGCTACCGGTGGCCTGACCTATGTTGAGCGATGTGCCCTGGTTGTCGGCAGGGTCCCAGTGGAGCGGTCCGCTCTGGTTCGATGTCTGGAGATATTCCAGCACGGCGCCGTCGAGCCATCCTTTTTGGGGCGCTTTGTATTCCAGACCCCACAGGCCGTCCCAGCCGTTGAGCTTGGCCATGCTTGAACCATCTTCCCACAGGTTCTGCACGTAGCCGAAGATTTCGGCATTGTTGCGCAGACGGTAGCGCAAACGGATGTCCCACGACCCAAGGTGCTGACCCTGGACATAGCCTTCCACTCCTGAAATGCGGGGTATGAGGGCCTGCCAGAAGGCGTCGAGGTCGGTGGCGTTTTTGTCAACGCTGGCCAGTTTCCCGTTTTTGTAGTGATAGGATGTGCCGCCAAACAAGCCTGCTCCCTGCGCTCCGAATGTGGCGGAGAAGGGTTTCGAGGGATTGGTGCGGAAGTAGATGCGTTTGTAGTTGAAAAGCATGTTGCGGTTGTATACGCCTGTGTAGTAGTCGAAATGGTTCTCGAGCCATTTGTTCTGGCAGTAGAGCCCGTAGGCCAGTTCACCCTGAATCTGCAGCCAATGGTTGGTGAAGGGGATGTCCTGGAAGTCGATGAATCCGGCGCGCACCTGCGGCACGGAGCGGGCGTTGCCGCTCTCAACCATGTCGCCCGATGAGAGGACGGGGTTGAGCATGTATGAACTGCGGTCCTTGATGCCGGCGGTCAGGTAGAGCGAACGGTATTTGATTGATGCGTAGGCTTGCTGAATCCAGAAGTTGGCGGGGTGCTCGGGGTGTGTTGTCCAAGCCCCTTTGTTTGATTCTCCGGCGGTGGCGTCCCATTTGGCGTAGACGGTGTTGTTTGTGCCTCCGCCATAGAGGTCGAGCCCGAAATCATAGGAGAACCGTTTGTTTTTGTCGAGGTTACGCCACAGTGCGGCGCGCGCCATTATCCCTTTGGCCTGGGTGAGCACGCCGTGGCGGTTCGAGGCTATGTAGTAGGGGGCGAATGTGCCGTTGCCGGCGTTCACCATCACCTCGGTGGTGTAGTTCACCGGATACTCCGCCCGAGCTCCGGGAATGGAGCATGCCGCGGCGGCTGTGGCCAGAATAAGTTTGAGTAGTTTTGTCATTCAAAATGTTGATATGTGCCTATGTGGCGTTGTTGACATCCAATGTGTTGAATTTTGCCTGTGGGCGTTGTTGAGATCCAATGTGTTGAATTTTGCCTGTGGGCGTTCTTAGAAACTGTTTAAATTTATTTATCGCAGGATTT
>JAXJVW010000333.1:0-11692 GCA_036308365.1 Muribaculaceae bacterium | reverse complement strand
GGCATCCCCTCGCGAGGAGAGTGGTATGTCTTTCAGCTTGAAACGTCTAAAACTGTGCGTTTCTATTTGGATTCTTCACCGGCACCACATGGCACCACATGGTGAGCGATTGTTCAGAACGAGAACTTCAGCATGGCTTCAATTCGGTTGGCGGTGTTTGATTCTCCGTTCATGTCGCGGCGTATGCCCCGGAGATATTCCACACCGACCTGGAAGTCACCGGCGAAAGTGTAGAACGCATTGGCAACCACATAATTTGCCCGTCGGTAGGCGTCGCCTCCGAGCGACTCCTGGCCGTAAACACGGTTGAGGCTATAGCCCCCTGACACGAACAGATTGTCGGTTAAATTAATCTGCGCACCGCCAACCAGCGACAGTGTTTCAGGTGCGGTCATGGTTCCGTTATCGCCATAGATCAAGTCATAGCCGAACCCGCCGAGGTCATTCACATATCGGCCAATACCCTTGCCATAGGCTCCTTGATAATACAGTGTCACAAATTTATTCAACGAAGCCAAGCCACTGAGCTGCACACCATAGCCGGTGACAAAATGATTCTTGCCACTCACCAGGTTGCGATATGACAAGTTTCGCAATATTCCGCTCAAGCGCACATGGCTGTCACCACCCTTACCCCATGAATATTGCAGGTAGGCCGGAATGTCCGGCACCCTCTGGCTGATCGCCTCGTTCTGGGCCTTGTCGGTTGACGGATCGGTGAAAGTGGTGTAGGTAGCCGACGGATTCTCTATTGAGACCGCCATAGAAAAATGCTTTGACAGTTTTGGAGCATACTGCAGCAACACGTTTTTGCCCGAGATAGCTCCGGAGGGTCCCTCATAGTCGATAGTAGGCAAACCGCTGGCTCCGTCAACGAACGATGACCGCGCCAAACCGGCCGTCACATAGCCCAACTTCACGTAGGCTTGCTTGACCCTCACCCCATATGAGCCGTTGTCGCCCGAAAAATTCGTCTGCACATAAGCCGAGAGCAATCCGAATTTGGTGTTTCTGACCAACTGCAGGAAGATTGTTGAGTGGGTTGCGTCGGCACCGAACCGGTTGCGCCGGGCCGCATCACGTGGCACCGGAATCTGAAACGTGGTGAATCCGTTGTCGTCGATAGAACCACAGAAATCATACTGGGCCACACCCTCAACATATCCGCCTATTCCCAACGCCGTGTTACCCTCACGGTCAAGGAACAGAAACCGTGGGGCGCGCGGATCCTGGAAATGAAGGTCCTTGGTATCATAAAGCACAGCCACCATCTCATCGCCCATCTTGGTGCTGTCACCGGTTAAAATCAACACGCGCTCAGGAACGCCCGTTCCACCGTCGTATTCGTTTACCTTCTGCGCCTGAGCGCAACATGCTCCCGCCGTCGCCGCCAACACGAGGGCAATCATTTTCTTTGTCCGTAGCATAATTTTTTTAATTTTAGTCATGAATGGCTCTCGTTGACACAACACATTCCTGTCTTAAGAGCCACCTAAAGTAAGAGTGTGTTTGAATTTAAACCATACTAATTTAGTATCTCTCAAAAATTAATTAATACTATAAGTAGCTCTCCGAGCTACGATTATTTTTGGTCTTTTTGGCCGCTTTTTTATTTGTTCATCAGTCGCTTAGCTCGCTAAGCTCCTTCTTCACAAATCAAAAATCAATCCAAAAATCCTCAAAAATAATGCGTAGTTAATTTCTGAGAGATACTTAATTTGAGTGTGTTGAAATTCATCAACGTGAGTTCAATTTGAATCGACTTCAACCACTCCCTAAGTCACTGTTATTTAATTTTATAACATTCATTTGCTTTTTTTGTTTAACCCATTGTTCAAACCATGCGATTTTACATGCGACTTTAGGCGCGAAGTATTGCGTACATGCACATTTTTTCGTATTTTTGCAAGTTAAAGTAGCATCAGATGGATTTCAAACTATCATCAGCATATAAACCCACCGGCGATCAGCCTCAAGCCATCGCCGCACTGGCCGAAGGGGTAAATTCGGGACTTCCGGCACAAACCCTGCTCGGAGTGACCGGATCGGGCAAAACCTTCACCATGGCCAACGTCATTCAGGAGGTGAGACGCCCCACATTGATTCTGAGCCACAACAAAACCCTTGCCGCCCAACTCTACAGCGAGTTCAAACAGTTTTTCCCCGAGAACTCCGTCCAGTATTTCGTGTCATACTATGACTATTACCAGCCGGAGGCCTACATTCCCTCAGTAGACAAATACATTGAGAAAGACCTCATGATCAACGACGAGATTGAGCGTCTGCGACTCTCAACCATCTCGGCACTTCTGTCGGGACGTCGCGACGTGGTTGTGGTGTCATCGGTAAGCTGCCTTTACGGCGTAGGCAATCCCGACGATTTCAACAGCAGCATCGTGGAGATCAAGGTAGGACAGAAAATCAGCCGTAACGACCTGATGCGCCGTCTGGCCGAATCGCTCTACAGCCGCACCGAAATCGATCTCGCCCGCGGCACATTCCGAGTGAAAGGCGACACGGTTGACATCGCGTTGGCCTACGAGGACATAATCATCCGTGTAATGTTCTGGGGCGACGAAATCGAATCGATCAACACCCTCCACCCTATTGATCAGGTGTCGTTAGGGAGCCACGAATCATTCAAAGTCTACCCGGCCAACCTTTTTGTGACAACCAAGGAGCGCATAGGCAACGCACTGGGACAGATGGAGGTCGACCTGGGCAAACAGGTTGATTTCTTCTATGCTGAAAACAGACTGCTCGAAGGTAAACGGCTTTATGAACGAACCACCTACGACATTGAGATGATACGCGAGATAGGACATTGTTCGGGCATTGAGAACTACAGCCGCTACTTCGACGGACGTGAACCCGGAACCCGCCCCTTCTGTCTGCTCGACTATTTCCCCAAGGACTATCTGACGATTATCGACGAGAGCCATGTGACCGTCCCGCAAATCAGAGCCATGTATGGCGGCGACCGCTCACGCAAGCTCAACCTCGTGGAATACGGATTCCGTTTGCCCGCCGCACTCGACAACCGTCCCCTCAAATTCGAGGAATGGCAGGACCTGACAAACCAGGTGATATATGTCAGCGCCACCCCCGCCGACTATGAACTCGAGCAGAGCGAGGGTGTGGTGGTTGAACAGATCATACGCCCCACCGGATTGCTCGACCCGCAGATCACCGTGCGCCCGTCGCTCAATCAAATCGACGACCTGCTTGAAGAAATACGCCTGCGCATAGAGCGTGATGAACGTGTGCTGGTGACGACGCTCACCAAACGTATGGCCGAGGAACTCAATGACTACATGGCCAAACTCGACATTCACACAGCCTACATCCATTCCGACGTCAAACCTCTTGAACGAATTGAAATCCTCGACGGCTTGCGCGCCGGCACCTACGATGTGCTGATCGGTGTCAACCTGTTGCGTGAAGGGCTCGACCTTCCCGAAGTGTCGCTCGTGGCCATCCTCGACGCCGACAAGGAAGGATTCCTGCGCTGTCACCGCTCGCTGACCCAAACTGTGGGCAGGGCGGCGCGCAATCTCAATGGTGAAGTGATAATGTATGCCGACAAAATCACCGACTCAATGCGACTCACCATCGATGAAACCCTTCGCCGACGACAGATACAGCTTAAATACAACGATGACCACGGCATAACCCCGCAGGCAATCGTCAAGGCACGCAACAAAATCATCGGCATCGACAGTGACGACAACGACAAAAAAACCAAGACATCAAGGCGACAAACACCGGCGACCCCGTCGGCCTACGCTTATTCCGAGGCTCCCGAACTTGACATCGCGGCCGATCCCGTTCTCCCCTATCTGAACAAAAAAGAACTCGAAGCCACCATCACTCGCCTGCGGAAAGATATGCTCGAAGCAGCTAAAAATATGGAATTTATGGAAGCGGCGCGCTTACGCGACCAGATAATGAAACTTGAAGACCATGCAGCATCACTCAACGAAAACTAACGACAAGGATTCAATCATGCCACTGCCACCGCTGACCGACTATCTCCCCACATCGGTCAAGGAGATGAAACTTTTAGGTTGGGATTATGTCGATGTGGTACTCTTTTCAGGCGACGCCTATGTTGACCATCCGTCGTTCGCGGCCGCAGTGATAGGCCGAACCCTCCAACACGAGGGCTACAGAGTGGCGATTGTGCCACAGCCCAACTGGCAGGACGATCTGCGTGACTTCAAAAAATTCGGGGCGCCGCGTCTGTTCTTCGGCGTGTCGGCCGGAGCCATGGACTCGATGGTCAACCACTACACCGCCGGTCGTCGCAAACGCAGCGACGACGCCTACACCCCCGACGGCCGCCACGGAATGCGCCCTGACTACCCCACGATTGTCTACTCCACGATTCTTCGCAAACTTTTTCCCGACACCCCACTTATCGCCGGCGGCATAGAAGCCTCAATGCGACGCGTTTCGCATTATGATTACTGGCAGGATCGCCTGCGCCCGTCAATACTCATTGACGCTCCCGTTGACATGCTCATCTATGGAATGGGCGAAAAACCGATTGTTGAAATCGCCCGACGGTTGAGCCAGGGTGAGTCCATAAAATCCATAACCGACATTCCACAGACGGCCATGCTGATGCCATCGGATGTGACTCCCGAGCCCTCCGACAGCGACATAGTGCTCAACCCATGGGAGAAGTGTCTGAAGGATAAACGTGCGCAATCTACCAATTTCAGGCATGTCGAGGAACAGAGCAACCGCATGGAAGGCGGTGCCACACTGTGGCAGGTCCACGGAAAAAAAGTTGTAAAAATCAACCCTATGTATCCGGCAATGACAACCGGTGAAATCGACCTGGCCTTCGACCTGCCATACACCCGTATGCCACACCCGCGCTACAAAGGGAAGCATATCCCGGCCTTTGAAATGATCAAATTCTCAGTCAACATGCACCGCGGATGCTTCGGCGGATGCGCTTTCTGCACAATCTCGGCACATCAGGGAAAATTCATCGCCTCCCGGAGCAAGGAATCCATAATGCGCGAGGTCAGCAAAGTAACACGCATGCCCGGATTCAAAGGCTACATAAGCGATCTGGGTGGTCCGTCGGCCAACATGTATGCCATGGGGGGCAAAAACAAAAAAGCATGCGCCAAATGCCTCCGGCCATCATGTCTGCACCCCAAGCCATGTCCGAACCTCAACACCGACCACAGCAAGCTGCTCGACATATATCACTCGGTCGACGCACTTCCCGAAGTGAAGAAATCATTCATCGGCAGCGGAGTCCGATACGACCTCTCCATGCACCCCACCGGCAACCCCGACGTTGATCGCGCGAACCGAATCTACAACGAGGAACTGATATGCCGCCACGTGTCAGGCCGACTCAAAGTAGCGCCAGAGCACACCGAACAGCATGTGCTCGACATCATGCGCAAACCCTCCTTCGAACTCTTCTACAAATTCAAGGATCTGTTTGACCGAGTCAACAAAAAGCATGACCTAAGGCAGCAGCTCATACCATATTTCATTTCATCGCACCCCGGATGCACTGAACTCGACATGGCACTGCTTGCTTGCGCAACCCGCGACCTGAACATGCATCTGGAGCAAGTGCAGGATTTCACCCCTACACCGATGACCCTCGCCACCGAGATCTATTACTCGGGCATACACCCCTACACCGGTGAGAAAATTTTCACCGCCACACGCCCCGAGGAAAAGGTGGCCCAGCGAAGATTCTTTTTCTGGTATGACAAAACATATCGCCCCGACATCATCAAATCGCTCCACCGCCTCCATCGGCCCGACCTGATAAAACGCCTTTTCAAATAGCGCACCACAACCGCAGAGGGTGTTTAAAAACAAAAGTTAAACATCCTCAGCGGTTGCCCATGTCACAAAAAAACACTAAATTTGTAGCGTTTCAAAAATGTGCGCGCACAGCGTAGCGACGACCATCGTCACAGGGTGCGAATCCACACCGATTACAGTAGCGTCGAAGGCAACGTAGCCGCATAAACCACTCGTTTAATCAGATTTCATAATAATAACAACATGTACAAATTCAACAAAACCGCTGCGATTATGATGGGCGCAACAATGCTTGCCACTTCATCATGTGGCAATGCCGATCAAGGCTCGGATGAACAGATCATTGACCGTCCATCCGACGTGAAGATTGAGAACCGCCACTACTCAATCGAGGTTCTCGAGGCTCTCGGAAGGGTGTCAGGCCCTGCCCTCTCGCCCGATGGTTCCAAAATTCTCTACGGCATCTCTTATGAAAGCGTGGAGCAAAACAAAAGCAACAACGATCTCTATGTGATGAACGTGGATGGCTCAGATAACATCCGAATCACAAAAACAGCTAAATCCGAAGGTAACGCCGTGTGGATCGACGGAGGCAAGAAAATAGCATTCACCTCAGCCGGCGACAACGGTGCGCCTCAGCTCTGGATAATGAACGCCGACGGCACCGGCCGCCGTTGCCTCACCTCGCTCGACAACGGTGTGGAGGGTTTCCTTTTCTCTCCCGATGAGAAACACCTGATGGTCATCTCTTCAGTGAAATATGAAAGAAAAGCATCAGACGTATATCCCGACCTGCCCGAGGCTTCAGGACGCATCATCGACGATATGCTCTATAAACACTGGGATGAATGGGTAACAGCTATTCCCCACCCCTTCGTGGCCGACTTCGACGGCAACTCTCTGGGTGAATTTTCCGATGTTCTCATAGGCGAACCTTACGAAGCACCCATGCGTCCGTTCGGAGGCGTAGAATCATTCGCATGGACCGCCGATGGCGAAAACCTGCTCTACGTGTCACGTAAAAAAACAGGCATGGAATATGCCCTCTCAACCAATTCCGACATTTTCCGCTACAACCTCGCTGACAAATCAACAGCCAACCTGACCGAAGGTATGATGGGCTATGACACTAATCCGGCCCTTTCGCCCGACGGATCCAAACTCGCATGGCTCAGCATGGAACATGACGGCTATGAGAGCGACAAAAACCGCATCTTCGTGATGGACCTCGCATCAGGCGAGAAAACCGACCTGACCGTCAACTGGGATTATACAGCCAATGAGATTGCATGGGCCAAGGATGGCAAATCAATTTTCTTCATTGCTCCCAAAGATGGCGTGACCCCGATTTTCAACATCGACATCGAAACCAAAGAGGTGACCGAGGTGGCCAACGGCACATGCGATTACACCTCGCTTCAGGTTCTGGAGGACAAGCTGATCACCATGCGCCACAGCATGCTCGCCCCCAACGAAATCTGCACCGTCAATCTCGCCGACAAGTCGGTCAACCAAATCACCAATGTCAACGGTGAGCTGCTCGCACAAGTCGACATGCCAACCGTTGTCAACCGTCAGGTGCCCACAACCGACGGCAAAATGATGACCACCTGGGTTGTGTATCCTCCGAAATTCGACCCCAACAAAAAATATCCCGCCATTCTCTATTGCCAGGGAGGACCTCAGCAGGCTGTGAGCCAGTTCTGGAGCTATCGCTGGAACCTCGCGCTGATGGCTGCCCAAGGCTACATTGTCATCGCACCTAACCGACGCGGACTGCCCGGCTTCGGCACTGAATGGAACGCCCAGATTTCAAAAGACTACGGTGGCCAGAACATGAAGGACTATCTCAGCGCTGTCGACGACATGAAACGTGAGGCCTACATCGACGCCGACCACATTGGTGCTGTCGGTGCAAGCTACGGCGGATTCTCCGTCTACTGGCTCGCCGGTCACCACGAAGGACGCTTCGCCTGCCTGATAGCCCATGCCGGCATCTTCAACATGGAAGCGCAATATCTCGAAACCGAAGAGATGTGGTTCGCCAACTGGGATATGGGTGGCGCATTCTGGAGCAACGACCCAAAAGCCAAAGCCACTTTCGCCACATCGCCCCACAAATTCGTTGACAAGTGGACAGCCCCGATCCTGATCACCCACGGCGAGAAAGACTACCGTATTCTGTCATCGCAAGGCGAAATGGCATTCAACGCCGCCCGACTCAACAACGTGCCCGCCGAAATGCTCATTTTCCCCGATGAAAACCACTGGATTCTCAAACCCCAGAACGCCATTCTGTGGCAACGCGTGTTCTTCCGCTGGCTCGATAAATGGCTGATGGACAAAGACTACCAGAACACCGACAAAATGATGGTGGCAGAGGAGAAATCCGCGAACGATTCTGAAAAATAACATCACTTCATTTTTATAACTTTAACCAAGGTGTCGCAGTGATGAGGGTATCTACCCCCGCTCTGCGACACTTTTGTTCATCATCATGTCAAAAGCGCAATTAAAAAAAGAACTATCAAACATGACCAAGGACCAGATTATCGACCTGGTTCTCGAACTCTACACTCTGCGCAAAGACAGCAAGGACTATTTCGAGTTCTTTCTCAACCCCGACATCAACAACCTTTACAACAAATATCTCAATGAGATAGTTAAAGAACTGCGCCGAACACGCAGTGTCTACCGGACATTGAACTGCGCCGCGCGCATAACCCGCGTAAAAAAAACGATCAAGGCTTTCGACTCCTTCGGTGCGGGAAAAGAATGGACAGTGAAACTGAAGTTCACCACGGTTGAATCAGCCCTGATTCTATCGGAGCTGTCACGCTATTCCGACAGCTACGTCAGCGCCCTGTGCTCTCTGTTGCAGGACACCATGATAGATGCGAACCAATGTGGTGATTTTCAAACATATGCCGAAAGGATTCTGATGCTGACCAAGCTCGATGGCTCGGGCGTAGGCATCCGGTGGGTGAGAGAGAATATGCTCCGGTCCCTGCATGAAATAGGTCTGCGGACGGAATACTATTCTCAGCTTCCACCGGTCAAAATATGCAAAAAAACGTTAAACGGTTTATAGTCTTCTCTATCTTTCGTAATTTTGCCGTAGCAACCCTGACAACGTCCTGTTCAGGCACCGACAAAGTGTGCTGAGTCAGCACATTCCCCCCCCTGAAACGAGAAATTAACCCATCATCTCTTATCAATGAAAAAGATAATTCTACCAATCACTTGCATCGCTTTCGCCCTATCGGCCTCAGCAGTCACCCCCTTGTGGATGCGCGACGTGCAAATCTCACCTGATGGCACCCAGATCGCTTTCACCTACAAAGGCGACATTTTCACCGTTCCCGCCAAAGGCGGCACGGCCACCCGCATCACCACCACTCCATCCTACGAGTCAAACCCCGTTTGGTCGCCCGATGGCAAACAGAGCGCGTTCGCCAGCGACCGTAACGGCAACTTCGACGTTTACATCGTTCCGGCCAACGGCGGAACAGCAACACGGCTGACATCGAACTCCGCTTCGGAAATTCCCGACCGTTTCACTCCCGATGGCAAATATGTCATATTCACCGGCCATATCCAGGATCCGGCTTCATCCATACAGTTCCCGACGGCACGATTGACCGAGCTCTACAAGGTTCCGGTGGCCGGTGGCAACTCCACACTTTTCACCGCGGCTCCCGCCGAACTCATCTCCTTCTCACCTGATGGTAAATGGATTGCCTATCAAGACATCAAAGGTATGGAAGACCAGTGGCGTAAACACCACACATCGTCAATCACCCGCGACATATGGCGCTATGACATCGCCGAGGGAAAATTCACCAACCTCACCAACCGTGGCGGCGAGGACCGCAACCCCGTGATATCGGCTGACGGAAAAACAATCTATTTCCTTTCCGAACGCGATGGCAAAACCATGAACGTTTACTCATTCCCGGTTGATAATCCCTCGAATGTGACTGAATTGACCAAATTCAAAACCCATCCGGTCCGTTTTCTGTCACAAGCCAAAAACGGCACATTCGCCATGGGCTACGATGGTGAAATCTACACCATGGGGGCCGACAACAAACCGGTGAAAGTGAACATCGACATTGTGATGGACGACGCCCCGCAGATTTCACGCATAGCGCTGCGTCCGACCGCCGCGTCAATCTCACCCGACGGAAAACAGATGGCGTTCATTTCACGAGGCGACCTGTTCGTGGCTTCGGTTGACCACTCATCAGTGAAACAGATTTCAAACACACCTCAGGCTGAAAGCCAGCCCTGCTGGTCGCCCGACGGTAAAACACTGGTTTACACCTCCGAGCGCGACGGTCATTGGAATCTCTACTCGGCAAAAATCGTGAACGATTCCGACCCCAACTTCTCCAATGCTACCGTGGTTGAGGAAACACCCCTGTTCAAGGATAACAAAGAGCGCACCTATCCCACATTCTCACCCGACGGAAAATCGCTCGGATTCATCCAGGACCGCACCAAAATCATGATCATGGACATGGATTCAAAGAAAGTGCGCCAACTCACTGACGGCTCTACCGTCACAAGACTCACCGGCGGAGTCCCCTTCCAATTCTCACCTGACAGCAAATGGATCCTCACTGAAGTTGTCGACCGCAAACATGATCCATATTCCGACGTGGCCATAATCAATGTGGCCGACGGCAAAATCCATAACCTAACACAAACAGGCTACTTCGACTCTGACCCCCGCTGGGTGATGGACGGTAACGCAATTCTCTTCGCATCTGACCGCGACGGAATGCGCGCACATGCCTCATGGGGTTCACAAACCGACGCTTTCCTGATTTTCCTCAACCGTGAGTCATTCGATAAATTCAATCTCTCTGAGGAAGAATATGAAATATTCAAAGAGGAAGATAAACAAGCCAAGAAAGACTCCAAAGACAAGTCAGCCGAAGCAAAGAAAAACGACAAAAAAGAGGTGAAACCGATTGTAGTGGAACTCGACGGCATCAAACACCGCACAGTCAAACTGACACCGTTCTCCTCTGACATAGCCGATGTCATCATGACCAAGGATGGCGAAAACCTCTACTTTGTCACTACCACCGACACCAACCCCGATCTTTGGAAGATAAACCTGCGCAAAGGTGAGCCCAAAATGGTGTCGCGCAACATTGGCCGAGGTGGTCTGGACATGGACAAGGATGGAAAAATCTACCTCGTTGGACGGAAAATGAAGAAAATCGATCCGAAGACCGACAAAATCACCCCGATCAACATCTCCGGCACACAGGACATTGACCTCGCCGCCGAACGCGACTACATGTTCAACTACGTCAAAGTTCAGGAACGCGAACGTTTCTACACACCTGACATGCATGGTGTCAACTGGGAAAAAATGACCGGTGACTATGGTCGTTTCCTCCCTCACATCAACAACAACTACGATTTTGCCGAACTCCTCTCAGAACTTCTCGGCGAACTCAATGTGTCACACACCGGAGGCCGCTACTCCCACATGGCCAACGGCGCTACCGACCGCACAGCCTCACTCGGTCTGCTCTTCGACATGAACCACACCGGAAACGGATTCAAGGTTGAAGAAGTGGTGGTAGGCGGACCATTCGACCGCGCCAAATCAAAAGTTAAACCTGGCTGCATAATCGAAAAAATCAACGGCAAAGTCATCGACTCAAAAGCCGACCACACCGAAATGCTCAACAACATAGCCGGCAAAAACACCCTGGTCAGCATCTCGAACCCCGCAACAGGCGAGAAATGGGACGAGACCATCAAACCCATCACCGCCGCCAAGTTCAACAATTTGCTCTACAACCGCTGGGTTGAAGCACGTGCTGCCGACGTTGACCGCTGGAGCAACGGACGTCTGGGC
>JAXJVW010000332.1:0-5267 GCA_036308365.1 Muribaculaceae bacterium | reverse complement strand
TCCTTTTCGATGATGATGATCTGATTCATAGCGTGATTATTTGAATTGTTTTCGCTGCAAAGATAACTTCACGCTGGGGCCATGCGACGAAAAAATATCACTGTGGAGTCGCCGGAAAATGTGATAATTAACACTGTTTTTCCGCCCTACCCTGCTGATTATGTGAGTATTATGAATCAAGACAAGCAATTGTTAAAAAGAAGCGATTTAACATTTTTGTTTGGCCGAGCGCCAATGTCATAAGGGACAAACAGACCGGCGGGGCGACGCCGACAAATAGCGCCACTCCGCCGGAATGAGATGTATTTTACATAAGTATCTCTCAAAAATTAATTAATACGCGTAGTTAATTTTGAGAGATACCGATTACTTTTCCAGGTCAGTTTTATCCCAGATGTAGAGTCGGTCGGCCGGGCGTACTTTTTCCGGCACTTTGATAGAGAAGCTCTCCCCTTTGATGGTTTTCTCCACCGGTTTGAGGTCGACACGGATTTCCTCGACGGTCAGGATCAGGGCACCGGTTGTTTTGCCGGTTATGACAATTTCATCGCCCAGGGCTAGCTCGCCGCTTTCCATTTTGAATTCGGCCACGCCGAGGTTGCTGAAATATCGGACCGCCTTAGCCGCATAGCGTTTGGTGCGTGTGGCCGACGAGCCATATTTGTGGGACCATTCGCCCAGGCGTTGTCCCAGATAGTATCCGTTCCAGAACCCGCGGTTGAAAATTTTAGTCAGTTCAGAGTCCCAATGAGCTATTTTCCGCTCATCGTAGGAACCGTCGCAAATTGCCTCGATAGCCTCGCTGTAGCATCGCACCGCCGTTGCGACATACTCCGGACCGCGAGCACGCCCCTCGATTTTGAGGACAGTGACTCCGGCGTCGATGAGCTTGTTGAGGAAGTGGATTGTTTTGAGGTCCTTGGGCGACATGATGTACTTGTTTTCCACGGCCAGTTCGTCGCCCGTTTCGAGGTCCTGCACCTTGTAGCCTCTGCGGCAAATCTGGGTGCATGCTCCGCGGTTGGCGCTGGAGTTCATTTCGTGGAGGCTGAGATAACACTTACCCGACACGGCCATGCAGAGGGCGCCGTGGCAGAACATTTCGATACGGACGAGCTGTCCGTGTGGACCGCGGATGTCGAGCCGTTTGATTTCATCGGCGATGAATCGCACCTGGTCCATGGAGAGTTCTCGGGCGAGGACCACCACGTCGGCCCATTGCGAATAGAACTTCACCGCCTCGATGTTGGTGATGTTGCACTGTGTTGAGATGTGTACCTCCACGCCTACCTGTCGGGCGTAGGTGATGGCAGCGATGTCAGAAGCGATGATGGCCGACACACCGCTTTGTTTGACGGCGTCGATGACCTGATGGAGCTTGTCCATTTCGCCGTCGTAGATGATAGTGTTGACAGTCAGATAGGATTTCACTCCGTTTTCCTGACAGATCGATGCGATTTGCCGGAGGTCGTCGAGGGTGAAATTGACGCTTGAGCGGGCGCGCATGTTCAGTCCTTCCACGCCGAAATATACGGCGTTGGCACCGGCTTTGATAGCCGCTGAAAGCGCTTCGTAGCTCCCCACGGGAGCCATAATTTCAAAATCAGAACGTTTCATGACTGCAAAATTAGTGAATTTTCATCGGATTGGGCCATGAAATATTGCTATGAATGAACTTTTTTTATAATTTTGTATATTTAAACAAAAACAGATCACCCGAATGGCCGAAGACAAACACTCAAAATGGACCGAAATAGAGCATCTCCCGGAGTGGGACGAGGAGTTCTATGAAGTTTACACAGCCAAGAAACATGGCAAATGGCTCATGCTCAAAACCCTTAAGCCCGAGCTCCGCGACAAGGCGGAGTTCAAGGAGATGATAGGGAAAGAGTTCGATGTCAGATATAATCTGGCGCACCCCCACATTGTCATGATCAACGATTTTGAGGAGGTTCCCGGCCTGGGGATGTGTATCATCACCGATGATGTTTACGGCGAGTCGCTCCGCAAGCTCATGAGTGAGGGTAAGGCCGACGAGGATATACTCCGTAAGGTCACCACACAGCTTGTCGAGGCTATGGACTACATCCAGACCAACCACATTGTGCACCACCCGATCACGGCCGACCGGATCATATTCACCGACAAGATCCACAACCTGAAGGTTATCGACGTGGGGTTTGACCAGCGCAACCATCTGACGGCCACCGCGACGAGCGATGACATCTACAACTTCGGCGTCATACTGAGCGAGCTGTTGAGCCATCTGCCCCACACGGCCGACAGCGACCGGTTGCAGAAAGTTGCCCAGCGGTGCATGGAAAGCGACCGCTCGCGTCGCTACCGCGACATCCAGGACCTGAAGATGGCACTGTCGGGGAGGTCGAACAACCGTCTGTACATCATCATCATAGCCTTCCTGTCGCTGATGATTCTGTTGCTGGCATGGCTCAACTCATCGTGGGCCCCCGACATGATTTCAGACAGTGCCGACAGCGCCGGCGACAAGGTTGAGGCCACCGAATAACCATCACCATCATTGACCCCTATGGCAGTAGAAATCATTCCAATAGAACCGACCAAGAAAGAACTCACCAAATTTGTCAAATTCGGTGTGGACCACTATAAAGGGAACCCCTGCTTCGTTCCCCCGCTGTTGCAGGACGACATCAACACGCTCAGCCCCGACAAGAACCCCGCGTTTGACTTCTGCGAGGCCCAATCGTTCATGGCCTACCGCGACGGCAAACCCGTAGGGCGCGTCACCGGCATCATCAACAACGTTGTCAACGAGCGCACCGGAGAGCCGACCGTGCGCTTCAGTTTCATAGAATTCATTGACGACGCCGAGGTTTGCGACGCGCTTCTCGACGCCGTGGAGCAGTGGGGACGTGACCGCGGCATGAAACAGATTGTTGGTCCGATGGGGTTCACCGACATGGACCATGAAGGGATGCTCACCTGGGGATATAACGAGATGGGCACCATGGCCACCATCTACAACTACCCCTACTATCCGGCCCACATGGAGCGCCGCGGCATGGTCGCCGACGCCAAGTGGGTTGAATACAGGATTGAGATTCCGGCGGAGGTTCCGGAGCGTATAGCCAAGATTTCCGACCTTGTGGCGCGCCGTTTCAAACTCCATATCCCCGAAATCAAGAGCCGCAAAGAGTTGAAAGAGCGCTACGGCATAGCGCTGTTCGAGCTTATCAACGAGGCCTACGACAAACTCTACGGTTACTCGCCGCTGACCGAGCGTCAGATGCACCACTACATAGCGCAATATTTAGGGATACTGAATCTGAACGACATATGCGTCATCGTCGACGAGGATGACCGTCTGGTTGGTGTCGGCATCTCCGTTCCGAACTTCTCGCATGCGCTGCGCAAGAGCGGAGGCCGGCTGTTCCCCTTCGGGTGGTGGCATCTGCTGAAAGCCATGAAAGGGAAAAACGATACCGTCGACCTGCTGTTGGTGGCCATCAAGGCCGAGTATCAGGGCAAGGGAGTGAACGCCATGATAATCTCACACCTGATCGAGGCTTACAACCGCAGCGGCTACAAGCATGCCGAGAGCAATCCTGAGCTCGAGGATAACTCCAGTGTGCAGAACCAGTGGCAACACTTCCCGAACCGGTTGCACCGCCGCCGTCAGGTCTACAAAAAGGAACTATAAGCTCAGGTGGACGGGGCCAACCATGGTCTTAGCCGCCTCAACAGATTGAATACCAAACGTTAAACGAAACATATGCGAACCAAATACAAAAGAATATTGCTCAAACTCAGTGGTGAATCACTGATGGGCCATCAGGGCTACGGCATCGACACCGAGCGTCTCAGCCAGTATGCCGAACAAATCAAAGAGATAGCCTCGCAGGGGGTTGAAGTTGCCATCGTCATCGGCGGGGGTAACATATTCCGCGGCTTGCAGGGTGCGGCCAAAGGGTTCGACCGAGTGAAGGGTGACCAGATGGGTATGCTGGCCACGGTGATCAACTCGCTGGCGCTGAGCTCGGCCCTTGAGGCAGCCGGTCAGCCGGCCCAGGTGTTCACCGCCATCAACATGTTTCCCATAGGCAAGCACTACAGCAAATGGCTCGCCATCGAGGCCCTGAAAGAGGGCAAGGTTGCGATTCTGGCCGGGGGCACCGGTAATCCGTTCTTCACCACCGACACCGGGTCGGCGCTGCGCGGCATCGAGGTTGAGGCCGACGTGATGCTCAAAGGGACCCGTGTCGACGGCATCTACACCGCCGATCCCGAGAAAGACCCCACCGCGACCAAATTCGATGAGATTACCTACGACGAGGTTTACACCCGCGGCTTGAAAGTGATGGACCTGACAGCCACAGCGTTGTGTAAAGAAAACCGTCTGCCCATCATTGTGTTCGACATGGACACCCCGGGCAACCTGGCCAAAGTTATGTCAGGCGAGCCTATCGGCACTTTAGTTTATTGAATTATCAAACCTAATAATACATAGTTATGACCGACCCCAAGACCTATCTGTCAGCGGCTGAGGAGAAAATGGAACTCGCCGTTGCCTATCTCGACGAATCACTGGCCCACATCCGCGCAGGGAAAGCCAATCCGAAAATTCTCGATGGAATCCGCGTGGACTACTACGGCAGCATGTCGCCGATTTCAAACGTGGCCAACATCTCCGTTCCCGATGCCCGCACCATCACCATCACCCCGTGGGAGAAATCGATGTTCCGTGAAATCGAGAAAGCCATCATAAACTCCGAACTGGGCATCACCCCCGAAAATAACGGCGAGGTTATCCGCATTTCAATTCCGCCGCTGACCGAGGACCGCCGCAAGCAGCTCGTGAAGCAGTCGAAAGCCGAGGCCGAGCAGGCTAAGGTTTCAGTGCGCAACGCCCGTCGCGACGCCATCGAAGGCTTGAAGAAAGCGATCAAGTTAGGCATGAGCGAGGATATTGAGAAGGACGCCGAAGGACAGGCCCAGAAGCTCCATGACAAATATCTGAAGAAAATCGACGAGCTGTTCGCCATCAAGGAAAAAGAGATTCTGACCGTGTAATCATCGCGCATCCGCGCTTCCATGAGCGTAGCCCGGGCTATGGTCCGAGGGTGCGCCACAGGAGTGATGTGTATTACCTTACTTATGTCTGATTCTTGCGAAATTCCATTCGCAAGAATCAGAAACTGTTTAAAATTTATTTTATCTTGTCTTTGAGAGTCTTGTCAATATATTTATAATCTTGATTCAGTCATTCAGGAGCCCCTAAACTCCTTCAT
>JAXJVW010000331.1:0-9422 GCA_036308365.1 Muribaculaceae bacterium | reverse complement strand
TTCGATGGCAGCACAACCCCCGATGACCCCGATCCCGTTCCTCCCGTCGACGGCGGTGACGGCTCGGCTGAATCACCCTTCACCGTTGCGCAGGTGGCCGCAGGAACCGCCGCCGGAACCTCAGTGTGGGTGTCAGGCTACATCGTAGGCTGGATCGCCGACAAAACCATCGACACCGCCCAGTTCGATGACAAGGCCACCGTGAAAACCAACCTGTTGCTGGCTGCTTCGGCCGACGAAACCGAACTTGACAACTGCATCCCCGTGCAGCTGCCCGCAGGTGCTGTCCGCGACGGTCTCAACCTCCAGGATAACCCCGGTGTGTATAAACAGAGTGTGAAAATCAAAGGCTCTATCGAGAAATACTTCGGCAAGACCGGTGTGAAAACCGTCACCGAATATCTGCTCGCCAACGGTGATGGTCCCAAACCTGTCGATGGCGTCAACTTCAAGAAAGTGACCACCATAACCTCAGGTAAGCAATATCTGATCGTTGCCGGAAACAAAATGGCCCGCTCCATCGCCTCCGACAAAAACTTCGGATGGCTCTATGTCAGCGATGTCACCGCCACTGACGATGTCATCAACGCCGACGAAGCCAATTCATTCATCATCACCGCCACTGACAAAGGCTACACCATCCAGCAGTTCAGCGACAAACGCTATCTGTATCAGGAAGGAGACTACAACTCATTCCAGGTAGGCGCCACAGTGAGCGACTCCGACGCCGCATGGTGGGATTTCGCGGCTAACGCCGACGGCACCTTCACCATCACCAACAAAGTGAAGGCGAAATATGTGCAGTACTCACCCGGGTTTACATCCTTCGGATGCTACAGCGACGCACAGGAAGGTGGCGTGTTACCTTCACTCTACGAAAAACAATAACATACCAAGGAAATGAAAACATTCAAACATTTATTATACGGATTTTTGGCGGTTGCCGCACTCGGTTTCACCGGTTGCCAGGATGACTTCGACGCTCCTGAAGTCAAGGTTCCCGTGGCCGCCAACGCCGACAAGGTGAACACCACCATCGCCGAACTCAAAGAGAAGTATTGGCAGGACGACAACAACTACTGCACCGAAGTGGGCACCATCGAGGAAGGTGACCATGCAGGGGAGCATTATATCATCCGCGGCCGCGTGATTTCAAGCGACTACGACGGCAACATCTTCAAATGTCTCTACATCCAGGATGAAACAGCCGCAATCGCGCTGTCAATCAACCAGTATAACCTCTACATGAACTATCGTCAGGGTCAGGAAGTGATCATCGACGCGACAGGCATGTACATTGGAAAATACAACGGCATGCAGCAGTTCGGTTATCCCGAATGGTATGACCAGGGCAACTGCTGGGAGACATCGTTCATGGCTCCCGCCATGTTCAACGAGCACACCGAAATCAACGGTCTGCCCGAACCTGAGAAAATCGAGACTATCGTAATCAAAGATTTCAGCCAGATAGGCTCCTCACCCGAGGAACTCCGCAAATACCAGGGTCAGCTGGTGCGTTTCAACGACTGCCAGTTCGCCAACCCCGGCACGACCCTCGTTGACGAGTATCATTCAAGCGGCTACAACCAGCCCCTGAACGTCAATGGCGGAACCATCAACGTGCGAACCAGCGGCTATGCCCGTTTCTGGAACATGGAAGTGCCCGCTGAGAAACTCGACGTTGTCGGTATCCTCAGCTATTACGGCACCGGCGGATGGCAGTTGCTGCTCAACAGCGCCGACGGCCTGATGAACATCGGTCATCCCACTGAGAACCGCGGTACAGAAAACAATCCCTTCGATGTCAACGAAGTCATCGCCATGGAACAGGCCGGCGAATCAGCATCAGGTTGGGTTACCGGTTACATTGTCGGCGCCGTTGCTCCCGCAGTCACTTCAGTGACCTCAAACGACGACATTGAATGGGGCGCCGACGTGGTGCTCAACAACACACTGGTGTTCGCCGCCGACAAAGATGTCCGCGACTTCAGCAAGTGTTTGATCATTTCGCTTCCCGACGGATCATCGCTCCGTGAATACGGTAACCTCGCCTCACATCCCGAGAACTTCGGCAAACAGATTTGGGTGAGCGGAAACTTCGGCAAATTCATGGACACCTTTGGCGTGCTCAACAACAACGGTTCATCTTCTGAATGGAAAATTGAAGGTGTGACCCCCTCTGACGCCACCATCCCCGACGGCAACGGCCAGAAAGACAGTCCGTTCAATGTGGGCCAGGTTATTGCAGGCACCGCCAGCGGAACCTCTGTCTGGGTGTCGGGCTACATCGTTGGCTGGATCGCCGACAAAACTATCGACACCGCCCAGTTCAACGCCCAGGCAACCGTGCAAACAAACCTTCTGCTCGCCCCCACACCTGACGAAACCGATCTCTCAAAATGTATCCCCATCCAGCTCCCCTCAGGAGCCGTGCGCACAGCGCTCAACCTCCAGAGCCATCCTGAAAACTACAAACAGCAGGTGTCACTGCTGGGCTCAATCGAGAAATACTTCGGCAAGACCGGTGTGAAAACCGTGACCGAATACACCCTCGGACAGGGTGGTGGCGACACCCCCGTCACTCCCCCCGTGGTTGGCGACGGCGACGGTTCTGAAGCCAGCCCCTTCGTTGTGGGCCAGGTGAAGAACGGTTCTGCCACCGGATCATCAGTCTGGGTTGAAGGCTACATCGTAGGCTGGATTGCCGACAAGTCATATGACACCGCACAGTTCAACGGCGACGCTACCATCAAAACAAACCTTCTGTTGGCGGCTACCCCCGGTGAAACCAATCCCGACAACTGTATCCCCGTGCAGCTCCCCGCAGGTGATGTGCGCAACGCCCTCAACCTTCAGGATAACCCCGGAAACTACAAACAGAAAGTGAAACTTCTGGGTTCAATCGAGAAATACTTCGGATTGATGGGTGTGAAAACCGTCACCAAATATAGTCTCGACGGACAGGGTGACACCCCGACACCCACCCCTCCCACAGGTGATGGCGACGGATCGGAAACATCACCCTTCGGTGTTGACGCCGTGCTTGGCGGTGCGACCGGTTCAGGCGTGTGGGTTGAATGCTATGTTGTTGGCTGGATCGCCGACAAGTCATTTGACACCGCCCAGTTCAACAGCGACGCCACCGTGAAGACAAACCTTCTGGTAGCCGCTTCGGCCAATGAAACCGACCTCACCAAATGTGTTCCCGTGCAGCTCCCCGCCGGAGCCGTGCGCAACGCTCTCAATCTTCAGGAAAATCCCTCGGTCTACAAAAAACACCTCATGTTGAAAGGTAATCTCGAGGCGTATTTCGGTCAGAAAGGTGTGAAAACCGTGACCGAATACAAAGAACTGTAATCCCTTAGGCCACAGGTGGCCGAAAGTGCCCGCAACGGTCGCACTGACACCACCCGGACTTTTAAACAGATTCTTAGACATAACCTACAAAATCATGCGACGCACCAGTAATTGACAACGGTGCGTCGCTGATTTTTTTCTATCTGAAGGCCTTTTTCCCGTCGTTCCCGGGCTTGCCCGAACTGCCGCCGGAGCGTCAAGAGTGCCGAATTAAAGAGCCTACCGGGTGGGCTGACACCTCGGATTAAAGATTTTTAAAGGTTTGGATGATACTTATTCCGTTGAAAATGACTATTTTTGCGGGATTTATAAAGCGATAAACCAATAATGAAATCATTTCTTTATCTTTTAATATTATCTATCAGCGGCATTGCGGCCAACGCCGCGGTGATCGACTGCAAACCCGGAAAACTCACACAACTTATTGGAACAGAAACAGATGCCACCGAACTGACGGTGCGCGGACAGATGGACGTGACCGATTTTGACTTCATAGCCGACCATATGCCCGAGCTGCGGATCCTCAATCTGGAGGCTGAAATCGTGGCTTACAAAGGTGCGGTAACACGCAACGGGTCAGGCGTCAGCGAGGCGTCAACACTGCCAGCTTACGCTCTTTTCGGCACTAAGATAACCGATTTGACCATAGGCGGCGACATCACCGCTTTCGGTGAGGCCGCACTGGCGGGAACCTCTTTGGAGAACCTCACCATCAACGCTCCGGTCAATGCCATCCCCGACTATTTCATCACCGGGGTGACAACCATCGAAACCGTGGAACTCCCCGCGACAGTGATTGAAATAGGCAAAGGAGCATTCAGCGGATGCTCAAAGCTCATGGTTGTCAGTGCCCCCGGCGTGACCGTTATCAAGGACGACGCGTTCAAGGGCTGCACCAACCTGACAGAATTCGACTTCAACCGCCACCTTACATCGCTTGGCGACTACGCCTTCGCCTCAACCGGCATGGTCGCGGTCAATCTGACCCAGGCGCGTGATCTCGACGAAATTGGCGAGGGCGTGTTCTCCGAATGTGACAATCTGCAGTCAGTGGCTCTCCCTGCGGGTATCACCGAACTGCCCGAGGCCATGCTTTTCCGTGGCACCGCCGTCAAAGAACTCACTCTTCCGTCAACGCTCACCACTCTGGGCGATTACTCGCTGGCCGGACTGACCGGCTTCGTGCCGCAGGATGGCGACGGGGTTATCGCCGGGACATCGTTGACAACGATCGGCAATTACGCCATGGCCAACTGGAGCAGCATGAGTCTGCTGACCTTCCCCGAAACGCTGAGCTATCTGGGCGATAACGCCATGCAGGGGTGGTATGCGCTGGAGAAGCTGATGGTTCCCGACGGCATGACCGAGGTGCCCGCACTGGGCTCGGATGTGTGGAAAAACACATCGCAGAAAGACGTGACCCTGCTTGTCAACTCCTCGTCGCTGGCGTCGCAGTTTCAAGTGACCCCACAATGGATGGACTTCAGCGTCACCGACCTGAGCTCAAACATTGACCTTCCCGGCGATGATCAGTCCGCATTCAACCTGACCGTAATAAACCAGGGTGACAACCTGCTGCTGGAATGCACGGAAACCATCACCTCGGTGACACTTTATGACACCATGGGACGCATATTGGCGTCACTCCACCCCTCCGACACCACGGTGACCGTGTCCGTGAACGGAATCTCCGCCACACTTCTGGTGATGGTGGTGAACACCGAGAGCGGCAAAACGCACACCAAGAAAATCATACGTTAATTTATGAAGAGATACAACCTCATCAACAACTCCCTGGGCTGGCTTTGCTTCGTCATAGCCGCAGTGACCTATATGCTCACACTGGAGCCTACGGCGAGTTTCTGGGACTGTCCCGAATTTATTTCACAAGGTTTCAAACTCGAAGTGGGCCACCCGCCGGGCAACCCTATCTTCATGCTCGCGGCACGCTTTTTCGTCAACTTCGCCGGGGGCGACATCACCAAGGTTGCCTTCGCCGTCAACACCATGTCGGCACTGCTCAGCGCGGGCACAATCCTGCTGCTGTTCTGGACGGTAACCCATCTGGTCAAACGACTGCTGGTCAAGGATGGAGAATCGGAGATCTCACCTCTGACAACCGTTGTGATCATGGCATCGGGAATATGTGGAGCCCTGGCCTACACCTGGAGCGACACCTTCTGGTTCTCGGCCGTCGAGGGTGAGGTTTACGCGTTCTCATCATTCTGCACCGCGTTGGTGTTCTGGCTTATCCTGAAATGGGAAAACCGCGCCGACCAGCCCCACAGCGACCGTTATCTGGTGCTTATAGCCTACGTCATAGGCATCTCCATCGCCGTCCATCTGCTCAACTTGCTCTGTATCCCGGCCATAGTGCTCGTGATTTATTATCGCAAGTGGAAGACAGTCAACGTGAAAGGCTCGCTGATTTCGCTTTTTGTGTCGTTTGTCATCGTGGCATTGATTCTCTTCGGTCTCGTTCCGGGATTCATTGAGATAGCGCAATATTTTGAGCTTTTCTGCGTCAATGTGCTTGGCATGAGCTATAATGTGGGTGTGCTCATCTACACCATTCTGTTCGTCGCGTCGGCCGTTTGGAGCATCTATGAGCTTTATGCCGACCGCCGACCGTTGGCCATCCGCGTGTCGTTCCTTCTGATGGCTCTGCTGTCAGGAATTTTCTTCATCGGCGACTCGCTGCTGATTCCGTTGGTTCTGTTCGCGGCACTGACATGCTATCTGTTCCTTACCAAGGCGTTGCCCGTCAGATATCTCGCCATCGCGTCGCTCAGCGTGACTGTGATCTTCGCCGGATATTCAAGCTACGCGCTTCTGCTCATACGTTCGGGAGCCAACCCTCCGATGAACCAGAACGCCCCCGACAACGTGTTCTCCCTGGCTTCATATCTGAGCCGTGAGCAATATGGAGACACACCTCTGCTCTACGGACAGCAGTTCACCTCCACTCCGGTTTACACTTATGTCAATGACAACAACGTGAAAGCCAAACTGATTCCCGGACGCAAGCTCTACGCCAAAGTTGTCAAGACTGACTCTACCCAGGCAGACCAATATGTTGTGACCGGCACCAAGGACAGCTACGAATGGACACCGAAGACGGTGTTCCCCCGAATGTACTCACGCCAGCACGGGGCACAGTATCTGGAATGGGTGGATGAAACCCAGCAGGATATGAAGGATGTCGAGATAACCCCTTATCTGGATGCCGAAGGAAACGTGCTCACCAGCGGATGGGGTGAACCGATAAAGATGACCATCAAGACTCCGACGTTCACTCAGAACCTGAAATATTTTGTCAATTATCAGCTCAACCACATGTATTTCCGCTATTTCCTGTGGAACTTCGCCGGAAGGCAGAACGACCTTCAGGGTAACGGCGAGCCTAACCGCGGAAACTGGATCACCGGCATAGAGGCGCTCGACAACATGCGTCTGGGCGACCAGTCGCTGCTCCCCTATGAACAGGGCGAGGGTAACGCCGGACACAACGTGTTCTACATGCTTCCGTTGCTGCTCGGAATCATTGGTTTGCTGTGGCAGGCCTTCCACTCCAACCGTGGCATAGAGCAGTTCTGGGTGATATTCTTCCTGTTCTTCATGACCGGCATAGCCATCGTGCTCTACCTCAATCAGCCACCGGCCCAGCCGCGTGAGCGCGACTATGCCTTCGCCGGTTCGTTCTATGCCTACTCAATCTGGATAGGTATGGGTGTCGCCGCCATAGCCAACATCATTGTAAGCTATGTCAAGAACAAACGGATGGGCGAGAAGGTGGCCGCGGCCGTAGCTGTGGTTGTTGGTCTGGCCATTCCGTTGCAGATGGTTTCACAAACCTGGAACGACCATGACCGCTCCGGACGCTACGCCGCCCGCGACTTCGGCATGAACTATCTGTCGTCGCTGGCACCCAACGCCATCATCTTCACCAACGGTGACAACGACACATTCCCTCTGTGGTATGCGCAGGAAGTGGAGGATTTCCGCACCGACGTGCGTGTGGTGAACCTCTCATATCTGACCACCGACTGGTATGCCAACCAAATGAAACTCCCCACCTACCATGCCGCCGGAATCGACATGCTGGCCACCCCCAAGGCTTACGGCTACGACCGTCTGCAATTCAACTACATCGATGAGGAAGCGCCCGAAAACAAGGTGCCGGTAGAGGCTCTCGCATCACTTGGCGAGCTCTATCGCAACGCACCCACCACAGGCAACATGCAGGCCACATGGAACGGTGTGAACATGTATATCCCGGTTGATGTTGACGCTGCGCTCAAGGCCGGAATCATCACCGAGGCCGACTCGGCCAGAGCTGTCGACACCATCAAGGTTAACCTGCTCGAGGATCCTTACACGGCTCAGGAGCGCGGTGCGTCGCTGAGCAAGGTGCTGTCGCTCGACATGCTCGCCACCAGCATTAAAAATGGCTGGAACCGTCCGGTTTATTTCGCCATGACCGTTCCTGAGGACTATTATCTGGGCCTGACACCCTACATGCGTAACACCGGTTTGACCTATCAGGTGGTCCCCGTTGTCAACGAAATGATCGATGAGCCTTATGTGGATTCTGAAACCATGTATCGCAACGTGACCGAGAAATTCCGTTGGGGTGGACTGCCGGAGGCCGCCGAGGCAGGCAAGCCGCTCTACCTCGACGAGACGGTGCGCAAAATGGTGACAACCCACCGCTCAACCATGCTCGACCTCGCTGTGCAGCTCTATAACGAGGGTATCGAGGCCAAATATCGTCCCGGCACCGACGAAATCAACCCCGACGGTGTTGGCTTGGCTAATGACAAGATGGAGAAATCGGCCACCGTTCTGAATCTCATCACTAAGAAACTCCCGGTGAAGTATGCCCCCTTAGGTGTGCAGATCGGTGAACAGATGGGTAACCTCTACATCAAACTCGGCGAGGAACTCAACGATGATGAGATGAAGAAGAAAGGTCAGGAGCTGCTCTACAACGAAATCAAAAGCTGGGCGCAGACCGCACGCTATGTGCAGAGTATGAGCCGCAGCGGCAAAGGAAACGCTCTGAGCCGCATTGACCGCTATGCTCCTTCATATCTGGTCCGACTCATCCAGACCTACTATCTGGGTGGCGGCGACATTGATAAGCTGGAGAAGGAGCTCGCCCTCTCAGGGGTCGACATCAATCAGCTCGGACTGTGACGTGAGCCGGCCATAATTTATCGACATACCTCTCATAACCACCATTGAGATGCTTATAGAACAACCCCCTTTGCTGTATCGCCTCCTGTTTCCGGAGGCGATATGGCGTATTCAGGGGCGAAGAAAACGCCGTGTTTTCCTGACTTTCGACGATGGCCCCATCCCGGAGTGCACCCCTATGATTCTTGACATTCTTGACCGCTATGGAGTCAAGGCCACGTTTTTCATGGTTGGTGACAATGTGAGGCGCTACCCCCATCTGTTCGAGGAGATAAAGCGTCGCGGACATTCCTACGGCAACCACACCATGCACCATGTGCAGGGGATGAAAGTCACCTGGCCCACCTATATCCGTGACATTTACCGCGCCGACCGCTACATTGACAGCCATCTGTTTCGTCCGCCCCACGGAATCATGCGGTGGAAGCAGGCCAGAATTGTGAAACGGAGGTTCAACATTGTCATGTATGACGTTGTGACGCGTGACTACGATCCGACGCTTCCGTCGTCGCGGGTGCTCAAAAACGTGATGCGTTACACGCGCAACGGTTCGATAATTGTGTTTCATGACTCGTTGAAGTCGCTGGGGCATATACCCGAGGTGCTTCCCGCGGCCATCGAATGGCTGCAGCGTAAGGGTTATGAGATATGCCCCGTTCCGATGCATCCATGAGCCTGTTCGACACACTGCGTCAGGAGGCCTCGCTGGCTGGATTCAGCGCCTTCGGGGTGGCCCGTGTGGAGCCTGTCGACAGGCGCTGGGCCGAAAGCTACGCCCGATGGCTCGGCGACGGATGCCATGCCTCCATGGGCTATCTGGAGAGTCATCGGGAATTGCGCTCAGATCCCGCCGGATTGCTCCCCGG
>JAXJVW010000330.1:0-2354 GCA_036308365.1 Muribaculaceae bacterium | reverse complement strand
GATTGCTGACACCATAAATCGACTCGTTGCTTTCAACCTTATATATAGTGGTGTAGTATCCGTCAATGATTTTTGCGTCAAGCGTTATGGGGAAAGTTATGACTGTTCCTGGAATCATACCATCGGCAACATGAGGGTTGTATTCCACCATCTGGCCTTTGGTCACTCCGATTTTTTCTGCGAGATTATAGAGTTTGTCGCCTTTCTGCACCGTATAGAAATACACGGTTTTTCCGTTCACTTCCTTGACGGGCAAATTCAGTGCGTGCGCCCCCGAAGCAGAAAGCAACAACGACGCGGCAGTGAAAATATTTAGCAGTACCTTCTTCATGTTTCAAAAATTAGGAAGTTCAAAGTTACTCATTTTTTTTCAATTATCGGTCAAATCATGGATAATATGGGCCGCGGCGGTTCGTGCCGCGTCATTTTCGCCAAGAGATTGGCGTAATTCGCGGTAATTTTCCAACTGCGCCTCACGGTTGGCTCCGCCTGGCAGCAGTTCCTTCAGTTCTTTCCGAACGTTTTGCTCCGTGCAGTTATGCAACAACAGTTCAGGAACAATCATCCGATCCATAATCAGGTTAGGCAGCGACACGAATTTCACTTTCAGGATGTTCTTGAATATGTTATAAACAAGCTGCGATCCAATGGAGCGGTATGTCACGATTTGAGGAGTGCCAATCAGTGCCGCCTCAAGCGTAGCCGTGCCGCTTGTCACGAGTGCGGCCACCGAGTGATACTCCAATTGGAAAGTGTCATCGCACAGTGCTATCCCGGGGGCAAAACGGCCGTAAAGCGACCTGTCGATCGATGGGGCGGCGGCAATCACGGGCTGATAGTCCTTGAATATGCTCACCGCATTGAGCATCACCGGAAGATTCTTTTTTATTTCTGACACCCTGCTACCGGGCACAAGCGCTATGATGGGTTTATCACCGAGTCCGTGGCTCTTACGGAACGCCTCAGTCGAAAGCATAGAGGGTAGCTTGCGGTCGACCTCATTCTTCGACGGGTTACCCACATAAATTACCTGACGGTCATGCCGTTTGAAAAATTCCACTTCGAAGGGGAGGATGCAATAGATTTGCCTTACGAGTTTTTTCATGGCCTTCACCCTATGTTCCTTCCATGCCCACACCTTGGGTGATATGTAGTAGTACACAGGGATGTTTCTTTTCGAGGCATATTCGGCCAGTTTGAGGTTAAACGAGGGGTAGTCCACCAGAATGATGGCGTCAGGGGTGAAACTGTCAATGGCCGCCCGGGCTTTTGCGAGATTCCCGAGGACCGTGCGCAGATTCAGCAAAACATCCACGAACCCCATGAAAGCCATGTCGCGATAGTGGACCTGTGGAACTACTCCGGCCTGTTCACGCATCAGGTCGCCACCCAGAAAACAGAACGACGCCTGAGGGTCGTTCTGTTTGAGTGCGGCTATAAGAAAAGAGGCGTGGAGGTCACCTGAGGCCTCACCTGCCGAAATGAAATATTTCATAAAGAAGTTACGGTCATGCGGTCAATGAGGGCATGATTAGTTTTAAGATTCATGTTTTCGTCAGTAGGCTCGAACTGCAGGGTCACAGTGTGAGTGCCTTTTCCGAGATTCACATGCACCGAATTTGTTTTACCCCAGTCGTTCCAGTTTGCGACACCCCTTTGAGGCATCACGACTGTGCCCACACGTTTTCCGTCGACGAGAATTGAACGGATGGCGCACTTGTTTTCAGTGTTCACCGGACCGTTACCGTTCGCATAGGTGAATCTGATTGCGTAGGTGCCATTCTTGGAAACTTCAAGCGGGATGTTCAACGGAGCGGTGGAGTGGTCAATTTCCACGAATCCGCCATGGAACCCTTCCAATGGTTGGGCGGGCTGATAGGCCACCTCGGAGGAGGTCATAGTGTTTTTCTCGCCGGGCATCTCCACTACGATTTTGGGTGAGAGGTTGCGCGGTTCGGAAGCGAACGACTGAACGCCGTCGGGCGATACGCCGATCACCTGATATTCCCCTTCCGACACCGGATACTTTGTCTGGCGGGTCTGAGCCACGGGTTGTCCGTTGTGGAGAACCGTGTAATGGCCAATATATTCAATAGGATTCCAGCAAAGATAGCCATCTTCAACCCAGGTTATGGGTGTGAGAGGCGCTTTGAGGTTAGGCTGGTGATTTACAGTGAGATTGTTCTGGAATGAATCAGACATGGTTATCTCCACGTTGTAGACTTCATCTTTTTTCAGTTTTTGAGCCGCCAGGAACGGTTCAGTGTCCTTGCCGTTGATCACGCATCGGGCCACCTTGTCGCCATAGCCGTTAACGGTTATGTTTATCGTCGCGCCACGGTAGGGGAAATTCT
>JAXJVW010000329.1:0-5188 GCA_036308365.1 Muribaculaceae bacterium | reverse complement strand
TTTGAGAAGGATTGTCATTTAGATTTTTAATCTTGATGAAGGAGTTCAGGGGCTCCTAAATGACTGAATCAAGATTATAAATATATTGACAAGACTCTCAAAGACAAGATAAAATAAATATTAAACAGTTTCTAAAACTCGAACGATTCGAGTTTCATTTCAGCCTTTGAGCGCATGAAGCCCACTTCATCGGCGAAAATCGATGAAGCACTGTGGGCGTCGAGACTCTGTTGGTCGCGCCATGTTTCGCAAATCATGAGCACTTCGGGGCGGGTGGCGCTCTCGAAAATGTCGTAAGCAACGCATCCTTCCTGCTTCAACGACCCTTCTGTGAGACGTTTAGCGGAAGCGACAACATCAGCGCGGTTTTCGGCTGACACTTTGATAAAACAATTTAATCTGATCATTTTAAGTTAATTTATTGGTTATACAAAGATAATCAAAAAAGATGAATCCTTTGGCAGATCCATCTTTTTTATTTTTATTTTCGACATCGGGCTATGTCACTACACTATTTCGCTTCCTTGGTGATGGTGGCGAAGTTGGTGATGGTTGGATCCTCTTCTCCGTCATCGGGAAGGTCGTCAGCTGAAGCAACTATTTTCACAGGGAACTGTGCGGCTCCGAAGCAAACGGGATAATCCTCAACATATATGCCGCAGTCAAGTGACAAAACGTGGTTTCCTACAGGTTCACCGGCGGTTTCGAAGGTGGCGGTGTAAGGTGAAACAACCTCACTGCCTACACGCTGATAATCCCAGTAGTAGGAAACAACGCCTATCGTCCCTTTTTTGTCGGTGTGATTTACCAATGTCACTGATTCAATGGTGATTGGCTCACCCTGAACGGCATAGATAATGTTATCTTTGACAATCACATTGCTGAACTGGATGTCAAGGTCAACGTTAGGAACATCGTCATCATCATGACATGCGCTCAACATCAACATTGGAAGAGCGAATAGCAAATACAGAAATTTTTTCATAATACTTGAATTTTGAGTGTGGATAAAGTTTAATGTTTTGTAGTTATGGTCCGGCACTGGTTTCAGGTTCGTGCCGGATGGGTCATGAAATTGAAGCGCTCTGCTCTGAATTTCATGTAAATCACCGCATGGCCGGTCGTTTTTAATTTAGGCGGACCATGCGGTGACTATGGTCTTTAGTTGCGGAACACAAGCTGATCGTTCTCTACATCGATGACAATCGGCTTATCTTTCTCAACTTTCTGAGCGAGCATATCTTTGGCCAACTGATTGAGCACCAAACGATGAATGACTCGTTTGACAGGGCGCGCTCCGAATTCCGGATCATATCCCTCCTCGGCGAGATATTTCAGCGCCTCGGCTGTCACGGTAAGCTCTATTCCGTTGGTGGCGAGCATCTTCTGAATACCTCTGATCTGTAATCCCACAATCTCCTCGATCTCTTTTTCATTGAGAGGAGTGAACATGATTATCTCATCGATACGGTTGAGGAACTCAGGTCTGATGGTCTGTTTCAACATCTCGAGAACCTCATCTTTGGTTTTATCGATGGTCTCGGCTTTGTTCGCCTCGGTCATCTTCGCGAAGTTTTCACGTATCAGGTGCGAACCCATGTTGGTGGTCATGATTATAATGGTGTTCTTGAAGTTGACAAGTCTACCTTTATTATCTGTCAGACGTCCGTCGTCAAGCACCTGCAGAAGGATGTTGAACACATCGGGATGAGCCTTCTCGATCTCATCGAAAAGCACAACTGAGTAGGGTTTACGTCTGACGGCCTCGGTGAGCTGGCCACCTTCATCATAACCCACGTATCCCGGAGGCGCTCCGACAAGTCGGCTGACGGCATGTTTCTCCTGATATTCACTCATGTCGATACGGGTCATCATGTTCTCATCATCGAACAGATATTCCGCTAAGGCTTTGGCAAGCTCGGTTTTACCGACACCGGTGGTGCCAAGGAAAATGAATGATCCGATTGGTCGACGGGGATCATTGAGCCCGGCCCGGCTTCGACGCACGGCGTCAGCTATGGCGCGTATCGCTTCATCCTGTCCGACAACACGGTTGTGAAGTTCTTCCTCGAGATGAAGAAGTTTCTCTTTCTCACTTTGAACCATTTTGTTGACAGGTATGCCGGTCCAACGCGAAACGATGTCGGCAATATCCTCGGCATCAACTTCTTCCTTGATCAAGGCTTTCTCGCCCTGCATCATTTTCAGTTGTTCCTGAATCTGCTTGTTCTCGTCTTCCTTATGCTGGATACGTGAATAGCGTATTTCGGCGACTTTGGCGTAATCACCTTCACGCTCGGCCCGTTCGGCATCGAAGTTAAGCTGCTCAATGTCGATTTTGTTTTGCTGAATCTTGTTGATAAGCTCCTTCTCGGCCTTCCATTTGGCGGTGAACTCTTTTTCTTCCTCACGCAGTTGTGCCAGGTCTTTTTCTATCTCTTTGACATGCTCCTTGTCACCCTCACGTTTTATAGCCTCACGCTCAATCTCTTTCTGAGCTATCATACGCGAAATCTCATCAAGGGCCTGGGGAACTGAGTCAATTTCCAAACGCAGTTTTGAAGCAGCCTCATCAACAAGGTCAATGGCTTTGTCGGGGAGGAAACGGTCGGTGATATATCGCTCTGAAAGCTGCACCGCGGCTATGATCGCCTCATCACGGATACGCACCTTATGGTGGTTCTCATAACGTTCCTTCAATCCGCGGAGAATAGCTATGGCGCTCGTTTCGTCAGGTTCATTGACCATGACCTTCTGGAATCGGCGTTCAAGGGCTTTATCTTTCTCGAAATATTTCTGATACTCATCGAGTGTGGTGGCTCCGATGCTGCGTAACTCACCTCGGGCCAGCGCCGGCTTCAGGATATTGGCAGCATCCATGGCGCCTTCACCTTTTCCGGCACCCACAAGAGTGTGTATCTCATCAATGAACAGAATGATTTCACCATCGCTCTGAGTGACCTCATTGACAATGGCTTTGAGTCGTTCCTCAAACTCACCCTTATACTTAGCTCCTGCAACCAGCGCACCCATGTCGAGCGAATAAATCTGCTTGCTGCGCAGGTTTTCCGGAACGTCACCACGAATGATACGCTGGGCCAGGCCCTCGGCAATGGCGGTTTTACCCGTACCCGGCTCTCCGATAAGCATCGGATTGTTTTTGGTGCGTCGGCTGAGAATCTGCAGCACACGTCGGATTTCATCGTCACGCCCTATCACCGGGTCGAGCTTACCACTTCGGGCACGTTCGTTGAGGTTGATGGCATACTTGCTCAGGGCATTATATGTGTCCTCGGCACTTTGATCCGTAGCCTTTTTACCTTTTCTGAGCTCATTGATGGCTGCGGTCAGATCTTTTTCACTCAATCCGGCATCTTTCAGTATGCTCGATGCAGGTGAATTGACCTGGAAAATCGCCATCAGGAGGGCCTCGATGGTGACATATTCGTCACCCTGCTTTTTGGCTATGTCAAGCGCTTTCTGCAATATCTCGTTTGAACTTCGGCTAAGATAGGGCTCGCCACCGCTGACTTTCGGAAGAGTCGCAATCTCCCTGTCGATTTTTTCGGCAACGGCACCCACATTAGCACCTATTTTTTGGAAGATGAATTTTATCAGCACTTCACCCTCAGTCATTACAGCCTTCAGAAGATGCACCGGCTCGATCTGTTGCTGACCCGCACCACGGGTCAGCTCAACCGCCTTCTGTATCGCTTCTTGCGACTTGATAGTAAAACTATTGAAATTCATAAAATCTTTTTTTATATTGAAACTACTATTTTAACAATATGAAATGAAAAAAGTTTTTAAATATGCCCGATTTAACCCGTCATGACATCGTTGCCAATCAGAGTTTGGGCTTTTCAGCAACCTGACGATACAAAAAATATGCCACAATGAAAACCCGGCCTTAAAAATTTCCATGAATTACTTATTTTTGTTAACTTTGCACTGAAAAGTAACGAAATCCAATATTTATTTGCAATGACAAAAATAGGTTCAGTGATGACTCCGGCCGGAAGAAAAGCTCTTCTGCTGGGAAGTGGTGAATTAGGTAAGGAAGTGGCAATCGAACTCCAGCGGTTCGGCGTTGAGGTGGTCGCTTGCGACAAATACTCCAACGCTCCGGCCATGCAGATCGCTCATCGCCATCATGTGTTCAACATGCTTGATCCGGTGAAACTCAGAGAGATAATTGAATTGGAAAAACCCGATCATATCATTCCTGAAGTGGAGGCTATAGCCACTCCGGTGCTGAAAGCAATGGAGGATGAAGGCTACAATGTCACACCGACAGCGACAGCGGCATTGCTCACCATGAACCGCGAAGGTATCCGACGTCTGGCAGCCGAAGAATTAGGCCTGGTGACATCGCCCTACATGTTCGCTACTACTCATGATGAATTTGTCGATGCCGTTAACAAAATCGGCATCCCCTGCGTGGTCAAACCGGTGATGAGCTCATCGGGTCACGGACAGTCTACAATTAAAAACGCCGATGAGATTGAGGCCGCATGGCACGAAGCCCAGGAAGGTGGACGCGCCGGCGCCGGAAAAGTGATTGTAGAGGGCTTTGTGGATTTTGATTACGAGATAACCCTTCTGACTGTGCGTTCTGTTTCCGGTACGACTTACTGCGAGCCAATCGGTCACAAGCAGGTAAACGGCGACTACCGCTTCTCATGGCAGCCTCAGCCCATGAGCGCCAAAGCTCTCGAAGCAGCGAAAGACTACGCCAAAAAAATCACCGACGCTCTCGGCGGATATGGCATTTTCGGTGTGGAACTGTTCATCAAAGATGACTGCGTGATCTTCAGCGAAGTGTCACCCCGTCCGCACGACACCGGAATGGTGACCATGATTTCGCAGGATTTGAGCGAGTTCAGCCTCCATGCGCGCGCACTGCTCGGCCTGCCTGTTCCGGCAATAGATTTCCGTAGCCCCTCGGCATCGCTGGCTATCGTGGTTGAAGGCGACACCAAGTGCATCGAAATGGAAAACCTTGAGAAAGTGCTCGAAGAACCGGGCGTGGAAATCCGCATTTTCGGTAAACCTGAAATCAAAGGACATCGCCGCATGGGCGTGATCCTGGCAAAGGACAAGTCGCCTGAGGATGCGCTGGCCAAAGCAAAACGCGCCTACGAAAAACTCGAAGTGAACATACTCTGAGAAACTGTTTAAATTTATT
>JAXJVW010000328.1:0-1087 GCA_036308365.1 Muribaculaceae bacterium | reverse complement strand
GTAGGGGACGTTGCTGTTGGTGAAATTGATCAGACCCCACGAAAGGAACATGAATATGGCTGCGAGGGCCATGGCGGTTGTCAGATAGTGTTTCAGGGGCATGTTCGAGATTGGCAGCGGGGCTCGTTTGCCTCGTTTGAGTCCGAATGACCAGGCTATGTAGCCGTAAACGGCAATGACCAGATAGTAGATGTTTATGGCGAAGTCGGCGTAGATTCCGGCTTTGAAATATATCACCAGCGAAATCATGGGCATTATGACGCTCATGAGCCACACCAGGCGGTTGGCGTGATATTCAAAGTAGAGATAGGCGAGACCTACGGCGAGGCCCGCCATCTCGAGTAGTTTCTCAATTGAGATCAGTTCGGTCATTGGGGGGTTAAGTGGGGTGGGTGAATGGTTTTCAGAATTTTATCGCTATGGTGGCCATCACGTTGGTTGTGGCCTGAGCGGCGAAACCGGCGTAGCGGTAAATCACTTTCTCTCCCTTATCGTCAACGTAGTAGCCGGTTCCGGCGTAGCCGTTGTTTTCATATTTTTCATTGAAAAGGTTGTAGACGGTGGCTCCGAGCCGCACTTCCTTGAGCGACAGGAAATTATTGAGCGTGTAGGAGAGACTGAGGTCGGTCACGAAGTAGGGGTCGAGGCTCTGGCTGTCGTTGCGCGCGTTGTTGAGATATTGTTTCGACACGTATTTGCTGTTGATGTCGGCGCCGAATCCTTTGTATTTGAAGCCGAAGGAGTTGAACATGGTGAAGTCGGGGGAGAAAGAGATTGGGGTGTCGCCCAGATTGAATGAAATCGGGTTGGTCCATTCATCCTCGTAGATATATTCCACGAAATTTTTTATTCGGTTTCTGGAAAGTGTCGCGTTGAAATTCCAGTTGAACCAGTTGCAGGGACGCAGTGAGGCCTGCAGCTCTATTCCGGTGCGGTAGCTGTCAGGAACATTGACGCTCAGAGGGTTGCCGGTGTCGGAGAGTTGTCCGGTTGCCACGAGCTGGTCCTTGTAGTCCATGTAGTAGAGGTTCACCCCGGCGGCGAAGATGTCACCGTTGAAGCTGTAGCCGAGCTCATAGTCGAAAAG
>JAXJVW010000327.1:0-4631 GCA_036308365.1 Muribaculaceae bacterium | reverse complement strand
TGTAGCCCATAGGAGAATCGAACTCCTCTTTCAAGAATGAAAATCTTGCGTCCTAGCCGATAGACGAATGGGCCTTAGGGCTTTAAGCGAGTGCAAAGTTAATGCTTTAATTTTAATTACACAAATTTTTTTGAAATATTTTGCACTTTTTTTCTGATTTACTTTGATTTAGGGCTAAAAATCTGTAAGTTTGCGTCATGATTGAAGCTTTGGAGTGCATAATTCTGAGGGTTATACCCCACAGTGACCGGTCGGTGATAGTGACTTGTTTTTCTGACCGTGCCGGGCGTGTTTCGTTTGTGACACCGGCGGGAAACGGCAGGGAGGCGCGACGGCGCAGGGCGTTGATGATGCCGTGTGCGGTGTTGCGCTGTGTGGCCGACGTGAAGCCCGGAGCGTTGATGCGCATACGTGATGTCAGCCGTCCGCCGGGGCTGCCCGACCTGTGGGCAAATCCTGTTAAGAGCGCGGTGGCTTTTTTTGTGGCCGATCTGCTCGACAGCCTGACGCGTCAGAGCGACGTCGACGAGTCGCTTTACAGGTTTCTGCGTTCGTCGGTTGACTGTTTAGGTGCCGGCGGACCTGTTGCGACGGCGAATTTCCATTTGGCTTTCATGGCGGGACTGATACGTCATGCGGGTATCGAGCCTGACGGTTCGACCTATCGCCGGGGGCATGTGCTTGACTTGCGCGACGGGGTTTACAGGGCGGCGCCTCCTCTGCATAATGATTTTCTGGAGCCTGACGAGAGCGGGGCGGCCAGTGTTGTCATGGCCATGAACATGCGCAACCGCAAGCTGTTCCGGTTCAACCATGTTCAGCGCAACCGGGTGATGGATGTGATGCTGACATATATCTCGCTTCATCTGTGTGACATCCGGGGGTTGCGCTCGGTTGAGATTCTCAGGAGTTTATAGGTTCCACGCCGGGGTGTACACATATATTTATTAAGTTTGTCATTCCGAAATTGGGATTTTTTCATAAAAAATCGTAACTTTGTGGGTATTGACTCACACACCTGTTTATGACTGAAAATAATACCCCTGAAAATACTCCCCTCGAACCGGACAACAGCACCCCCGGGCCCAAAGGCTCGAAGTTCGACCGTGACGCCGTCGACGTGCGTCACCTGCGTGGAATGTTCCGCAACTGGTTTCTTGATTTCGCTTCATATGTGATTCTGGAGCGAGCCGTCCCCCACATCGACGACGGATTGAAGCCGGTTCAGCGACGCATTCTCCATGCCATGAAGACGTTGGAGGACGGGCGTTACAACAAGGTGGCCAACGTGGTCGGCACGGCGATGCAATATCACCCCCATGGCGACGCCTCGATCAAGGACGCCCTTGTTCAGCTGGGGCAGAAAGATCTGCTCATCGACACCCAGGGAAACTGGGGTAACACACTGACGGGGGCTCAGGCCGCCGCGGGCCGTTACATCGAGGCCCGTTTGTCGCTGTTTGCCCTGGAGACCCTTTTCAACAGCAAGATCACGGAATGGACAATGTCGTATGACGGAAGGAAGAAGGAGCCTGTGGTGCTCCCGGCCAAGTTCCCGTTGCTGCTGTTCCAGGGGGTTGAGGGTATAGCCGTCGGTTTGTCATCGAAGATTCTGCCGCATAACTTCAACGAGATTCTCGACGCCGCGGTCAGCTATCTCAAAGGTGAGGAGTTCACACTTTATCCCGATTTCCCCACGGGGGGATTCATCGATGTGTCGCGCTACAACGACGGCGAGCGTGGCGGCACAGTCAAGATTCGCGCCAAGATAGAGAAAATCGACAACAAGACCCTCGCGATCACCGAAATCCCCTACGGACGCACCACCGGGGCGGTCATAGCCTCCATAATCAAGGCCTATGAAAAAGGGAAAATCAAGCTCCGCAAGGTCGATGACAACACGGCCAAGGAGGCCATGATTCTGGTGCACCTGATGCCCAACACCTCGTCCGACAAAACCATCGACGCCCTCTATGCCTTCACCGACTGCGAAATTTCCGTGTCGCCCAACTGTTGTGTCATTTCCGACAACAAGCCCCACTTTTTGGGCGTGAGCGACGTGTTGCGCCACAATGTCGACAACACCAAGCGTCTTTTCCGGAAGGAACTCGAGATTCAGTTGTCGGAGGTCAGGGAGTCGCTCCAGTTCGCCTCGCTCGAGAAAATATTCATTGAGAAACGTATATACAAGGACAAAGGGTTCGAGCAGAGCGAGAACATGCAGGCCGCCGTCGACCACATCCGCGGCCGGCTGATACCCTATCTGAGCAAGGAACCTTACGCCTCGGCAGTTCACCGCGAGGTGTCGGACGACGACATACTGCGCCTGATGGAGATACGGATGAAGCGCATACTGAAATTCAGCTCCGACGATGCCGACCGTCTCATAGCATCCTATTTCGAGAGGATAGCCCAGATACTCTCCGACATCGAAAACCTGACGGAGTTCACCATCCGGTGGTTCGAGAGCCTCAAGGAGAAATATGGCGAGGCCTATCCGCGCAAGACGGTCATCCGTGGATTCGACAACATCGAGGTGGCCACGGTGGCCGAGGCCAACGAGCGTCTCTACATCAACCGTGAGGACGGCTTCATCGGCACATCGCTCAAAAAAGATGAGTTCATTTGCAACTGCTCCATGCTCGATGACATCATTGTCATTTACAAGGACGGGCGCTACAAGGTTGTCAAGGTGGCCGAAAAGCTGTTCGTCGACAAGGATGTGCTCCATGTGGCAGTGTTCAAGCGCAACGACGAGCGAACCATCTACAACATCATCTACCAGAACGGCAAAGGTGGTGCCTACTACATGAAACGATGCGCCATCACCGGAGTGACACGCGACAAAGAATATAACCTCACCCAGGGTGAACCCAAGAGCCGCATAGTCTGGTTCACCGCCAATTCAAACGGCGAGGCCGAGGTGGTGAAGGTGGCGCTCAAGCCAAAACAGAAACTGAAGAAACTGCAGATCGACATAGACTTCTCCGAACTGAAACCCAAAGGGAAGACCGCCATGGGCAAACTTGTCACCCGCAACGACGTGCACCGCATATCGCTCAAGGAAAAAGGGGTATCGACGCTGGGCGGACTGAAAGTTTGGTTCGACCCTGACATTCTCCGGCTCAACAACGACGGACGCGGCGAATATCTCGGCGAATTCCTCGGCGACGACAAGATTCTCGTGGTCACCAACAGCGGGGAATACTATCTGACAGGGTTCGACCTGGCCAATCATTATGACGACAACATAATGAAAATCGAGAAATATCGTCCGGGCCACGTGTGGACGGCCATCCTCAACGACGCCGACAACCAGATGTTCCCCTACATGAAGCGCTTCACCTTCGAGCCGTCGCTGAAAAAACAGCGCTATCTGGGCGACAATCCCAAATCGGAACTGATTCTGCTCTCCGACACACCGCTGCCACGGTTCCGCATCACCTTCGGCGGTCCCGACGAGTTCCGCGAGCCGCTCGATGTGACAGCCTCGGAATTCATCGCCGTGAAATCGTTCAAGGCCAAGGGTAAGCGACTGACAACATTCACCGTCGACGAAATCGACGAGATTGAACCCGAAGCGCAAGGAGCTGCCGAGGAGGTCACGACCGATGCCGAAGCAGACGAAGCCACTCTGACCGACCCCGACACCTCAACCGCCGACGAAAACGCCGCACCCGCTGACAATGAACTCTCTGACGATGAGCTCCGCGACGAAATCAACGGTCAGCAGAGAATATTCTGATTCTACCCGTGGCACGATGAAAAATATATTATTGACAATACTGCTCATGGCCCTATGGTGCGTTCCCGCGGTGTCACAGGCCCAGGAAGCGGAGGTGGTGCGTCCGGTCACATCGGCCTACACCCTCGAGATGGGGGGCGCGCGAATCATCGACACCTATCTGACACCACTGCGCTACGACGGCTTCACCACAGCCTTCGGCTATGAACGCAGCCAGGCCATGAAGTTCGATCCGGAGCGGTGGGTGATGCAGCTCAATGTAGCCGCCGGCTTTGACCGCACACGCAATCCGGCACGCAACGCGACCATCTGGGCCACAGGCCTGACGTTTAGGTGGGGAATGACCCGCCGGTTCCGTCCGCTCCCTTCGCTGACGGTGGCCGCCGGCGGAAGCACTTCGGCCAATTTAGGGGTGCTCTATCTGTCGCGCAATCAAAACAATCCAGCCGCAGCCAAGGCGTCATGGACCGTCAACGCCGCGGCCAGTGTGGCATGGACAACCAGCGTGGCCCGTATCCCCGTGACGCTCCGCTACCAACCCACTTTGCCTGTGGCCGGAGTGTTTTTCTCGCCCGAATATGATGAGCTTTACTATGAGATATATCTCGGTAACCGCCGCAATCTCGCCCACGCCGCATGGTGGGGCAACTATTTCAGCATGGACAACATGCTCACGGCCGACGTGAAGTTCGGCGCCACATGGTTGCGCTTAGGCTACCACAACACCATCCTGTCGACCAAAGTGTCGAACATCACTTCACGGATGGTGACCCACAGTTTCGTGGTCGGTTTGAGCGGCGAGTGGATGAGTCTGAGAAAATCGTCGCTCCCGTCCGCGGGGGCTAAAATCATTTCAGCCTACTGACCCCGGGCGGCAAACCCTGAC
>JAXJVW010000326.1:0-5307 GCA_036308365.1 Muribaculaceae bacterium | reverse complement strand
GGCTATCACAATGCATGCTACACCATGCTCGCGGGCCTGTTCCATTATCACACCGGTGATTTTCCCTTTTGTCGACTGTGCATCGAACTTCCCTTCGCCGGTGATGATGAGCTTCGGCAGAGGGTGATTGAATAGCCCACGGTCACGGATCATTGTCATGGCACCTGAGCCGACTGGGCGTTGGAGCATGCCGCTGATGGCGAACCCCAGTCCACCTCCGGCTCCGGCTCCGTAGCTGTCAAACCGGGGTGTCGACGGCAGCCATGTCACTTCGCGGGTGAGCCTCTCCAGAAACTGTTCTAACCTCATCATCCCGTCGCCCGACACCCCTTTCTGGGGGGCGAACATGAGCATGGATTCCTCCGACCCGGGGGTGTGGAGCGGCAGGTCGACGTCGGCTATGCCGCTGATGCGGGTGCGGAGATTGTCAGGGATGGTGCGCAGGTCTACCATTGTCACATGGCGGGCCGACGATGGCGATGCCGGTTGGCTCAGCTCTCCATCGGCGGTGACGATGGTGGCGCCGAGGGCCTGGACGAATCCGAGCCCGGCGTCGACGGTCATTGTGCCGCCAATGGTGACCACCACTTTGTTCAGCGGGTCGCGCCGCAGAATCATGGCGGCTTCCCTCCCTAACTCGAACGATGAACGTTTCAGCGGATCGGCGATGTGGCGCTGACGTTCCCCTGCCCACAGGCTCGAGTCGAGATAGTGCGTGTGGGGGTCGCGGTTGATCTGTGACAAGGCTTCAGCCGTGCCTTCACCACCGTCGGCCATAGGCATGGCCACGATGTCGGCCCGGGGGTAAATCTGCCTCAGTTCCTCCGCGATGATGTCGGCCACCTCGCCCGCCGCGAGGGTGCCCTTGAATTTGTCGGGGGCTACGATGATTGTGTCGTCGGTAGCAGTGGGCATTATCGCTATGTTTTTTGTGGCTCTGAGAACTCTGAGGACTCTGAGAGCACTGAGAACCGGTTAGTGATAGAGATAGCGCTTGATCGACTTTTTGGGCGTTTTCTCGAACTCTTCCGAGCGGAGTTCAACCGCCGCCACCTGTTCATACGGGGCCACGATGGCGTTCAGGTCCTTACGGTTCTGTTCCATGATTTCAGGGAGCGAGGCCATGGTCAGATGGTCGGCGTCGACCTGCTCCATGTCGGGATAAACCAGGGCTATGAGCCTGTTGTCGCGCTGAACAATCAGGGTTTCGTTGACAAACGGCATGTTGTTCATCTTCGACTCTATTTCCTCGGGGTAGATGTTCTGGCCGTTGGCGCTCAGAATCATCGTTTTGTTGCGTCCGCGGATAAACAGGGTGCCATCGGCCGAGCGTACGCCCATGTCGCCGGTGTGGAGCCATCCATCCTTGTCGATGACGGCTTCCGTGGCCTCGGGATTCTTGTAATATCCCACCATCATGTTCTGACCTCTGACGCATATCTCACCGGGAATATTCTCCGGGTCGGGGCTGTCGATTTTCGACTCCATGTTGGGCAAGGTGCGTCCACACGAGCCGTTGATGAACTCCGAAAAGTGGGTGTAGCTGATCAGCGGGGCACATTCGGTCATGCCGTAGCCCACGGTGACGGGAAACTTGATTTTTGTCAGGAAATCTTCGACTTCGCGGTTCAGGGGGGCGCCACCGACAATCACCTCGGTAAACTCTCCGCCGAAAGCGTCGATGAGCTGACGGCGTATCTTGCCGTAGATGGCGGTGTCGAGAAACGGCACGGCCAGTGCCCACCGCATGGGGCGGCTGGTGATGAGCGGTATGATACGTTTTCGGTAGATTTTCTCAAGAATCAGCGGCACGCACACAACAAGGTTGGGCCTTACCTCGGCGAGCGCCTTGAGCAGAAGGTTGGGCGAGGGTATTTTGCCGAAAATGGTGATGTGGGTGCCGACGGCAAGTGGGGTGAGCATGTCGAAGGCGCAGCCATAGGCGTGGGCCAGTGGCAGAAACGACAGGCAGCGCGAATGTTTGTAGTGCAGATCAACGCTCATGCCGTAGGCAACGTTGCCCAGCAGATTGTCGTGGGTGAGCATCACCCCTTTGGAGAATCCTGTGGTTCCGGAGGTGTAGTTTATCAGGGCCAGATGCTCGGGCGACAGTTTCGGATAGACTATGTCGGCGGGGGTGAAGCCGTTGGGGTAGGCCTCGTTGAAACTTTGCTCGAGCGACTCAAGCATGTTGGCTACGGGGTGGTTCTCGCCGTCGCGCTCGGCCAGCAGTTTGTTCGAGTCAATCGCTATGGCGGCTCGCAGCGAAGGCATCTCGTTGAAGTCGAGATGCTCCCATATGTTGTCGGCCACATAGAGCAGAGTGGCGTCGGAATGGTTTATGATGTGCTGGGCGTCGGCCGGATTGAAGTCGCTCAATATGGGCACTATGGTGGCACCATAGGTGATGGCGCTGAAAAATATCGTGACCCATGCCGGAGTGTTCTTTCCTAAAAGGGCAATCTTGTCGTTGCGCTTTATCCCTGATTGCTCGAAAAAGAGATGGTTGCGGGCTATGTTACGGGCGAAATCGCCATAAGTCATGGTTTCTTTCGATCCGAAAAGTGAAATCGCCGGTATGTCCCAGTTCTCCTTGAAACTCCGGGTGTATATGTCTAATAGGGTTTCTTTCATGTGGGGTGTTTGTGAGTGTAACACGTCCCGGACGCCAAATGTTGCGTCGTGGCGTTATGGTTCGTCACATGGTCTGGACCATGGTTGAATGCAAAGTAACTAAATTATAATCAAAGGAGCAAATTATTTGTGCGGAAGTAAGGGCATGGTTGAAAATAACACCCTCTAAACCGTCTCTTGCTCGTTGTTTGGGGATTGATTTTGACGATCGTCCCAACTCTCGGACTGTGGCGGCAGGGATTCTAAAAGCGCCGGTGCCGTCAGCTGCAGCAGAGGGTGGCGCCATTGGGGCGACAACTCGGCAAGCGGTCGCAGCACGAACTCACGCTCATGCATGCGGGGGTGGGGGACGGTCAGCCCGGGTGTGTCGACGACCATGTCGCCCAGATGGATTATGTCGATGTCGATGTTGCGGTCGCGGTAGCTCCCGTCGGGGTTACGGTGGGGGGTTGCGCCTAATTCGGTCTCGATCGCTTTTATCCGCTCCATCAGGAGCTCGGGCGAAAGGTCGGTGAGCATTTCGGCGCCTACGTTGATAAACCGGTTGTCTGAGCGGAAACCCCAGGGCTCGGTCACGGCGGGATGCGACGCGCGGAGTGTGCCGCTACAGGCTATGTCGCGCTCAATCAGCATTATGGCGCGGCCAATGATGGCCCGGCTGTCGCCTATGTTCGATCCTATGTTGAGATGGCAGAGCATTGCGTGATTAGTGAACAACCGCACACATGGTGATGTGTGCGGTTGTCTTATTGATGGTTCTGTGTGGTTGTCTGTAGATTACAGGGTGCGTTCAACTTCAACTTCCTCGAACGCCTCGATGATGTCACCCTGCTTCAGGTCGTTGTAGCCTTGGATTGATAATCCGCAGTCGTAGCCTGAGAGCACTTCCTTGACATCGTCCTTGAAACGTTTGAGCGAGCCGAGCTGACCGGTGTAGCGGACAATACCGTCGCGGATCAGGCGCACTTTGCATGTGCGTTTGATTTTTCCTTCGCGGACAATGGCGCCGGCAATGGTACCCACTTTTGAAATATGGTAGGTTTCCAGTACTTCGGCGGTGCCCACAACCTCTTCCTTGATTTCAGGCGCGAGCATCCCCGACATGGCGTCCTTGACCTCCTCGATGGCCTGGTAGATCACGGAGTACAGACGAATCTGAACACCTTCGCGCTCGGCCTCGCGGCGGGCGGCCTGCGACGGACGAACCTGGAAGCCGATGATGATGGCGTCGGATGCTGCCGCAAGGGTCACGTCGCTCTCGGAAATCTCTCCGACTGCTTTGTGGAGAACGTTGACCTGGATTTCATCTGTCGAGAGTTTGATCAGCGAGTCTGACAGTGCCTCGATTGAACCGTCAACGTCACCTTTGACAATGATGTTGAGTTCCTGGAAGTTGCCGATGGCGCGACGGCGACCGATATCCTCGAGTGTGAGTATCTTTTTGGTGCGCAGTCCGAGTTCACGCTGAAGCTGCTCGCGCTTGGTGGCGATTTCGCGTGCCTCCTGTTCGGTGTCGAGCACGTTGAATGTGTCGCCGGCGGTGGGGGCGCCGTTCAGTCCGAGAATCAGTGCGGGTTCGGCCGGTCCGGCTTCTTTGATGCGCTGGTTACGCTCGTTGAACATGGCTTTGACCTTTCCGAAATGTGTTCCGGCCAGAATGATGTCGCCCACACGCAGGGTGCCGTTCTGCACCAGCACGGTGGCCACATAGCCGCGCCCTTTGTCGAGCGACGATTCAATGATTGAACCGGTTGCGTTGCGGTTGGGGTTGGCTTTCAGGTCGAGCATCTCGGCTTCGAGCAGAACTTTCTCCATCAGCTCGTCGACACCCAGCCCTTTTTTCGCTGAGATGTCCTGTGACTGATATTTTCCGCCCCATTCTTCAACCAGATAGTTCATGGCTGCCAGCTCTTCCTTGATTTTGTCGGGGTTGGCGTGGGGTTTATCGATTTTGTTTATCGCAAAAACAATGGGCACTCCGGCTGCCGAGGCGTGGTTGATGGCCTCGACGGTCTGGGGCATCACGCTGTCGTCGGCGGCGACGATGATGATACACAGGTCGGTCACTTTCGCACCACGGGCACGCATGGCGGTGAACGCTTCGTGGCCGGGAGTGTCGAGGAATGTGATGTGGCGTCCGTCTGACAGTTTGACGTTGTAGGCGCCGATGTGCTGGGTGATGCCGCCCGCCTCGCCGGCGATGACGTTGGCGTTGCGGATGTAGTCGAGCAGTGAGGTCTTACCGTGGTCAACGTGGCCCATCACGGTGACGATGGGCGGACGCGACATGAGATCTTCCTCGGAATCCTCAACATTGGCGATGGCCTCGCTAACTTCGGCTGAAACGTACTCGGTCTTGAAGCCGAACTCCTCGGCCACGATGTTGATGGTTTCGGCATCCAGACGCTGGTTGATCGACACCATCACACCGATGTTCATGCATGTGCCGATGACTTGGGTCACCGGAACGTCCATCATCGACGCAAGGTCGTTGGCGGTCACGAACTCGGTCAGTTTGAGCACGCGGCTTTCTGCTGCTTCCATTTCAGCGGCCTCACGCTCGCGGTTGGCTATGGCCTCGCGTTTTTCCTTGCGCCATTTCACACCGCTTTTCTTGGCCTTGTCCTTGGAGGTCAAACGGGCCAGGGTTTCTTTCACCTGACGCTGAACATC
>JAXJVW010000325.1:0-2178 GCA_036308365.1 Muribaculaceae bacterium | reverse complement strand
TTCCAGCACTGTGCCTACTCGGAAGTCGAGTTTTTCGAAATCCTCGAAGCTGACAGTCTGCGCCACCGGCTCCGGTTTGAAGTTTTTGAGCTGGTTTTCTTTTTTGATACGTTCCAGACGGTCGAGCTGAGCCTGGATCACGTCGTCCTCGATCTTCTCGAACAGAAGTTCGGGCTGACCAATCTCGGTACCCTCGGCCACTATGTCGTCGTTTCCGAGCATCTCCCAGTCGAGGTTGTCCATACGGAGCATATTGCGGAGCTTACCGCTCATGAACGGCAGGAACGGCTCGAAGGCCACGGCGATGTCGGCGCAAAGCTGCAGGGCGACGTTGAGGATGGTGGCGGTTCGGGCCATGTCGGTCTTGGCCACCTTCCAGGGTTCGGTTTCCTGAAGATATTTGTTTCCGGCGCGGGCAATATTCATGGCCTCTTTGAGGGCCTCGCGGAAATGGAAGGTGTCGAGGTTCTCTTCAAGGGCACGCTTGATGTTTTTTACTTCGGCCAATGCCTCGGTGTCCACGTCGAGCATTTCGCCGCGTACGGGAACCACTCCACCGAAATACTTATGGGTCAGCACAATGGCGCGGTTTACGAAGTTACCGAGAATGGCAACCAGCTCGCTGTTGTTGCGGGCCTGGAAGTCGCGCCATGTGAAGTCGTTGTCTTTTGTTTCGGGGGCGTTGGCTGTGAGCACGTAGCGGAGCACGTCCTGCTTTCCGGGGAAATCACGGAGATACTCATGGAGCCAGATGGCCCAGTTGCGTGAGGTTGAGATCTTGTCGCCTTCCAGATTGAGGAACTCGTTTGAGGGCACATTATCGGGGAGCTGGTAGCCGTCGCCATATGCCATGAGCATCGCGGGGAACACGATGCAGTGGAACACGATGTTGTCCTTGCCAATGAAGTTGATTATGCGTGATTCAGGGTCTTTCCAATATTTTTCCCAGCTGTCAGGGAGCAGCTCCTTGGTGTTGGAGATGTAGCCGATGGGGGCGTCGAACCAAACGTAGAGCACCTTACCCTCGGCTCCCTCAACAGGCACGGGCACACCCCAGTCGAGGTCACGGCTCACGGCACGTGGCTGAAGACCCAGGTCGAGCCATGATTTGCATTGGCCGTAAACGTTGGGACGCCACTCCTTGTGCTCCTCTAAAATCCATTTTTCCAGTGCGGGCTGCCACTTGTCGAGCGGCAGATACCAGTGGTGGGTTTCGCGCATCACGGGGGTTGTGCCGGTGATGGCGCTCTTGGGGTTGATCAGGTCGGTGGCGTTGAGCGATGTTCCGCACTTCTCGCATTGGTCGCCATAGGCACCTTGTGCGTGGCAGTGGGGGCATTCGCCGGTCACATAGCGGTCGGCCAGGAACTGACCGGCTTTCTCATCGTAGAGCTGCATTGATGTTTTCTCCACAAACTCTCCTTTGTCATAAAGATGGCGGAAGAACTCCGAGGCTGTGGCGCTGTGCAGGTCGGATGATGTGCGGGAATAAACGTCGAACGAAATTCCCAGGCCCTCGAACGAGTCTTTGATAATGTTGTGGTAACGGTCAACTATATCCTGAGGTGTCACCCCCTCGGCTTTGGCCTTGATGGTGATGGGCACACCATGTTCGTCGCTTCCGCCTATCATCACCACATCCTGGCCGCGAAGGCGAAGATAGCGGGTGTAAATATCTGCGGGGACATAAACTCCGGCGAGATGGCCGATGTGGACAGGACCGTTGGCATAAGGCAGCGCAGTGGTCACAAGGGTTCGTTTGAAGTTCTTTTCCATATTGTGTGAAATGACGTTTAATCTTTATAATCTCCGGAGAACATGGCTGTTAGCGCCCGTAATCCATCAGCCGATTCCATTTGTCGAGTCATGCCGAGGCGTGGGCGGCGGGGTTCTCATGGCCGACTGTTCACGTAGTTTGATCAGGCTGAACAAGCAGATTATCACTCCGATGTTTTTTCCGGCACACAAAAGTAATAATTTTTTCTGACAAGTCGCTATTACTGTGGGGGTAAATTTAGAGGGTGTTTAATAAATCAGGCAATGACACTGTTAACTGACGGCTACGCCTCCGCAGCCACGCCGGTTCCTACCACTGGTTGAACCTGTAGCCGACACTCGCGCTGAAGGTCCAGTTCATGTTGAGCAGCGAATGGTCGCGCTCCTGGATGAACCCGAGGT
>JAXJVW010000324.1:0-3381 GCA_036308365.1 Muribaculaceae bacterium | reverse complement strand
GCTCCACCCGCAATATAGATCAGCGGGTGGAGCTTTAGAGTGTATCAAAAATCAGGCACGGTGGTGCTACCGTGAGATGGTTTCGTAAAATTTGATGTAGGCGTTATTTACCTGACGCACACCACCGGGCGTGGGATAATCGCCTGAGAAATACCAGTCGCCGGGGTGATTCGGTATGGCCTCATGTAGCCCCTCGAGTGTCTGGTAGACAATCTCCACCTCAGCCTGCACTCCAACCGGAGTGAGCATCTTTGCTATCTGTGCGGAAATATCGGCATCGGTGAACGGAGCGTAGATCTCCTTGACGCAATTTATTTGCTGAGAGGGAGGGAGCATCACCTGCTCCTTGCAGTTTTTATAGACCTCATCGAGGAGCTTGTCCCTGCCTGTTTCCCGAATCAGTTCAATTGCCGCGCGGAATGCTATGAACTCACTCAAACTTGACATGTCGATGCCATAGTAGTCCGGGTAACGCACCTGGGGCGCGGATGAAACCACCACCACCTTGCGCGGATGCAGACGTCCGAGCATGCTCAGGATCGACTGCCGGAGGGTTGTGCCCCTGACAATACTGTCGTCAATGACCACAAGGGTGTCAACGTTGTTGGTGACACAGCCGTATGTCACATCATAGACATGTGCGGCCAAGTCATTGCGTGATGTTCCTTCAGCTATGAATGTGCGCAATTTTATATCTTTAATCGCCACTTTCTCCACTCTTAGCTTGTGACCCATCACCTCGGCCAAGGTAGCCGGGGTCAGATTGTTGTCACTCTGCAGCCTGAGGATCGCATTCTCCTTCATTTTGCCCAGCAGCTCGGTGAAGCCTTCAATCAAACCTATGAATGCAACTTCGGCGGTGTTCGGAATGAAAGAGAAAACCGTGTGGTCAAGATCGTTGTCTATAGCATCAGCCACCTGCTTCACCAGGTTGTGTCCCAGTTGCTTACGCTCTTTGTAGATGTCAGCGTCGCTGCCTCGGGAGAAGTAGATGCGTTCAAACGAGCAGCGTTGATTTTCACCTTGCCCGAGAATGTCGGCTACCTCCACCTTACCTGATTTGCTGACAATGATAGCACTGCCGGGCGCCAGTTCGTTGACATTCTTCCGGCGCACATTCATTACCGTTTGTATGACCGGACGTTCCGATGCCACCACAACAATCTCATCGTCGGCATAGTAAAACGCAGGGCGGATTCCATTGGCGTCGCGCAACACCATCATGTCGCCACTGCCCGTCACTCCGCACATCACGTAGCCTCCATCCCAGCGTGGAGCGCATTGATGGAGCACGTTTTTCAGGTCGAGTTCATCCTCGATCCGCATACTCAGATAAGGTTCGTCGAGCGTGTCGCGATATTTTCTGTACAGACGGTGATTCTCTTTATCGAGGGCAAAACCCAACTGCTCCAGCAGCACGTAGGTGTCGCCGTAAAGCCGGGGATGCTGGCCTGTGGTCACTATTTCACGAAACAGTTCCTCCACATTGGTCAGATTGAAGTTCCCACAAACCATAAGGTTGCGTGACTTCCAGTTATAGCGTCGCAGAAACGGGTGCACATAGGTCATGCCTCCTTTGCCGGTTGTGCTGTAACGGAGATGCCCCATGTAGATTTCACCCACAAAAGGGGTGAACGCCCTGACTTCATCGACTGACATCTCATCGACATCTTTCACCTTTGAGTTGACGTTCTCAAAAATCTCGGTTATAGCGCCGGTGCCGAGTGCTCTTTCGCGGAAAATGTATTCGTTGCCGGGAAATGTGTGCATTTTAACCACACCGATTCCGGCCGCTTCCTGCCCGCGGTTATGCTGCTTTTCCATCATGAGATAAAGCAGGTTGAGCGCATAGCGATATGTTCCGTACTTTTTCTTGTAATATTCAATGGGCTTCAGCAATCGGATCATCGCTATGCCACATTCATGTTTAAGAGGCTCCATTAGTTTCGGTTGTCAAAAATATCAACGTATGAAGAGCAGCTCGCGGTATTTCGGGATAGGCCACATTTCGTTATCCACCATCAGCTCGAGTTTATCGATGTGGTAACGTATAATCTCCATGGGGGGGAGCACGGTGTCGTGGTAGGCTATGGCTTTTGAGCGTTCGTCGGAAATAGTGTTGGCAGCCTTGCGGGCATTGACCATTTTTTCAACCTCCTCCTTGATTATGCTCATGTGCTCAGCGATGCTTTCGATGGTTTTCATGTCGCCCTGTGAGAGTTTTTCCATTTTTTCCTGACCGAAAAGCGCTTTCATCTTGACGAGATTATCCACGAGGAAGGACTGGTAGCGGGTGGCGACGGGAATAATGTGATTGAGAGCGAGATCGCCTAACACACGTGCCTCGATTTGAATTTTCTTTGTGTACATTTCCCACTTCACTTCGTTTCGGGCCTCCAATTCAACTTTTGAGAGCACACCTGTCCGAGCGAACATGTCGACTGATTCCTGACGGAGGTAAGCGTCGAAAATTTTAGGTACTGATGTCTCACAATCCAGGCCTCTGCGGGCGGCCTCCTGTTTCCATTCCTCGCTGTAGCCGTTGCCGTCGAAGTGGATCGATTTGGATTCCTTGATCAGAGTCCTCACCTCTTCCAGTATAGCCTGTTTGATTGTTTCTCCTCTTTCCAGACGGCTGTCGACCTTTTTGCGGAAATCATTGAGCTGGTCGGCGACGGCGGCGTTAAGCGCAAGCATGGCCGATGCGCAGTTTGCTGATGATCCCACCGCGCGGAACTCGAATCGGTTGCCGGTGAATGCGAAAGGTGAGGTTCGGTTGCGGTCGGTGTTGTCAATCATGATTTCGGGAATCTGGCTCATGCCCAATGACACTCCTTCCTTGACGGCGAGGTCACGCAGATCGGCGTCGGTGCTGTTCTCGAGCGAGTTCAGAATCTCGGCCAGTTTGGTTCCGGTAAAAATGGAGATAATTGCAGGGGGTGCCTCGTTGGCTCCCAGACGATGTGCGTTTGTAGCCGATGAAATTGACGCTTTGATCAATCCGTTGTGGCGATAAACGGCCGCCATCACATTGGCGATGAATGTAATGAACTGCAGATTGTCGGTTGGTGTTTTCCCGGGGGCGAAAAGGAGCACTCCGGTGTCAGTTCCGAGACTCCAGTTGTTGTGTTTTCCCGATCCGTTGACACCCGCGAAAGGTTTCTCATGAAGCAACACACGGAAATTGTGTCGCCGGGCCACCTCCGACATCAGTGACATCAGCAGGAGATTGTGGTCGTTGGCCAAGTTTGTCTCTTCGAATACCGGAGCTAATTCAAACTGGTTGGGGGCTACTTCGTTATGACGTGTGCGGGCGGGTATGCCAAGGCGGTGACACTCTATTTCCAAATCGAGCATGAATGCCTCCACGCGCGACGGGAT
>JAXJVW010000323.1:0-1200 GCA_036308365.1 Muribaculaceae bacterium | reverse complement strand
TTTCTATACGGTGCAGAAAGGCGACAAACTCTATAATCTCGCTGAAAAAATCGGAGTGACCAAAGGTCAGATGGTGGAATACAACCCTCATGTCGCCGATGGTATGATTCCCGGAACTGTCATAACTTTCCCCGTAACGCTCGACGCAAAAATCATCGACGGATACTACACCACTAAATATAAGGTGGAAAGCAACGAGTCGATTTATGGTGTCAGCAATCAGTTCAAAGTACCGGTCGACCGGATAATCGCGTTCAATCCCCAGGCCACTACCGGCATCAAAGGGCTTACACTCGTGATACCGCTGTGCAAGGCGCCGGCTGATGCGGTCGATGACAATAAAACGGTCAGCAAGCCTGAGAAACAGAAACCTATCCCCGCGGGTTGCGATCCCTATCTGGTTAAACTCGGCGACACACTTCCCCTGATAGCTTCACAACATGGAATGACTCCTTCCGACATTGAGAAAGTCAATCCCGGCACTGATTTGATGAATCTCAAAGTCGGCGAAATGATTTTCATCCCGAGGATTCAGTCGCTCGAACCGTCGGAGAACCGTCATGGCGCTACTGTCGTTTTGACTCCTGTCAGTCAGGCTGTTGAGGTCGACCCATCAGTTGATGAGTCTGCAGTGGAGATGGTAGAGGTGGAGGAACCGTTGACACCTGACCAACCGGCACCAGTGGCTGATAACGGTGCAATTGACACCTCTGTCATGGTGACGGATTCAGCCGTTTTGTCTGACTCACTCTCATCTGACGGCTCTGCTGTCGACCCGGTTATGGACCAACCCCCATCGATAGCGGTGATGCTCCCCTTCATGCTCAATAGCCAGGAAACGTCGCGCACAGCCCAACTCTACACGGAGTTCTACCGTGGATTCATGATGGGAGTTGAGGAGATGAGCCACGCTGGAACCCCGGTTACCATAATGGCCTATGACACTGAAGATTCTGCTCAGCGTGTCGACTCCCTGCTCGCACTCCCTGAACTTCAGAATGTCAATCTGTTCATCGCCCCCGACAACAAGGAGCAGCTCGCTTTGATGGCATCAAGGGCAAAGGCCAATCCCAACTCATACCTCCTCAACATCTTCGCGGTGAAAGATGATTCCTATCTCTCGAACCACTCGGTCATCCAGGCCAACGTTCCCCATCCTGTTATGTATCGTAAAGCCATCGACGCCTTTGTTGAACGTTA
>JAXJVW010000322.1:0-3081 GCA_036308365.1 Muribaculaceae bacterium | reverse complement strand
ATATTAAGATTATCGCCATTGAGTATAATTTCTTCCAAATTGGGCAGTCCTTTAAACGATACTGGAGGAAGGTAATCAATACCCTCAAATGTGATTTTCTTTAAATTATTCAAGTTTCGCAAGTTCATTAACTCGCCATTTTTAGCTCATAAATTTGTATAAAATGCTTAAGTTTATCAGAACGGTGGATAAGAGTTTCGAAGATTTTCTTGTCTTCAATCTCAAAACACTGGGCAATCTCGTTGACAATGTCAATTATCATTCCCCATATACGTTCCGTTATGGTAAGTTCCGCAGAGTTTTTGGTCACATCGCGGAAAAGTCCTCCGATAGTTTCGTAGGAAGAGAACCGTCTTGCAGTAGCGAGTATGTTATACTGCATGGCAGTAATTGCGGTACAGGCAATCTGGGAAGCGAAGTTGCGCACCTGATACTTTCCGAGTCCAAGGTTCCCCTTGCTATCCTTGAAAACAACCTCCAGAGACCAACGCATGGAGTAGATTCGGTAGGCGGCCTTGAATTCAAGCTCCGTGTTAGTGGTAACCATCGCATTCCAGTCAGAATTCTTATTTCTCTTGGTGAAGAACAGACGCACCTTGCGACCGGCAAACTCCACATCAACTGTGACATAGTAACATCCAAGGCTACGACAGAACTTGCGTCCCTTCTTGGGGTGATCGAAGAGAGCGACAAGTGCTTTTGCAGTGTAGTCCTTGCGGTTATAATGATACTTGGTCTTGCCCATCTTGATCATACCGAGATAATGACACTTAATGTGGCGGGAAGTAACGAACTTGATGACTTCTGCACATGCGAACCAACTGTCAGCAAGGATATAGTCAAAGTGTATCTTTCTGGCAATAAGACGTTTTATCATCTCTGTCATGAGCGTAATCTTACTCTCGTCATACTCCCTAATACGCTTCACAGTATGGCTCTCCTCCTTCCGTTCCTTAGAGAATCTGGCATCAAGCTGCTTCTGCTTCATGTTGTAGGTTCCCTTTTTGCCCTTCTCGCCGACAAGGCAGAAATCCATGAGCATCTGAGTGGCACCGTCCGTGATACCGAGGAACAGACCTTTGAAGCCCAGAATCATCTTGTGTTCCACATGGGAGAACACCTTGCCAATCATCTCTGTCTGTATGCCACGCTTCGGATAGTCGGTGTCGTCGACCATCAGACACACAGGAGTCCGGTCATCCCTCTCCGTACTTGCAAGGGTCTTGCGCCACAGTTGAGTAGTGATGTTGATGAGGATTTTGCGCCAGTCGTAATCCTCTTTGGAAAGAAAACGGTAGAACACGTCCTTACCACAATCGGCTATGCCGCATAGGGACGAAGATGAATAGTTGAATGCATTCTTAATCATGAAACAAGGAAACAACAGCAATAGCTGCAGCACCTGCAACTGTGAATACTTGCAATTGCATCTGCTTTCCTCTCCGAAGAGCCTCTTCTCAGAGAGATTCAATGTTCGTGTTATGTCCATTATTGTGTTCATTGCACTCGTGGCGTCATTTTCTTTGAAATATCTGCCGATTTCTGAAATAAAGTTTGTACCTTTGCTCATGGGTATGGAAGTATTTGTAATTTGTTATTTGGTTCACTACAAATTTACAAAATAATTGCCACATAGGCAAACTTCTATACCCTTTTGTTTTAGGTAGTTACGCTATTATTTTTGACTTGCGAAACTTGAATGAATGTTTCATATCTTTGTGGTTGATATGGTGTCGGGGAATGCTCTTTTTTTTGGTGGGGGTATTCTTATTGGACGATTTTAGCTAATTTGACTCACGATGGAATTGGTGGGGTTGAAATATGATGTGTTTATGACGTTTTTAGAAGCAATCAGGATTTGTTTGACGCAGAAGTATTGTACGTTTAAGGGATGTGCGTCACGGAGTGAGTACTTTTTCTTTTGGCTTTTTGCGAACTTGCTGCTATGGGGAGGTGAGGCGCTATTATTTTTAATGTGTATTGCATTGGATTTGTCCGGTGATGTGGGTGTCTGGTTGTTCGCGATATATTGGATTTTAGTGTTTTGTGGCTTGTTGCTTCCTATGCTTGGTGTTACGGTTCGCAGGTTTCACGATGCCGGTATGTCAGGTGCGTTATTGTTGCTATATATGTCGTCAATGTTTTTCCCGGGGATGGGAGAGTTTGTAGTAACCTGTTTTATGTTCAGTGTCCCAAAGTATAAAGATAATAAATATAGGAGTGCTAATCCTTATAAAGTGGTAGTTTTGCCGGAGAAGCTATTGAATAGCAGACCTCTTTCGTATTGGGATGCTGTGTATAATTGCATGGTTAAGATATTTGATGTTCGGGGCAAAAGTACGCTGGGTGAGTTATGGATGTTTGTGGTTTTTGAATATATGGTGGTGGTATTGATGGCTTTTGCGTTATATTTATCGTGGGCTTTTAAAATGGGTTTTGATTCAGTCATAAAGACTATTATTATGATTATAATAGGGATTATGATAATCCCGACCACTACCGGTGCGATCAGGCGGTTACGTGATGCGGGTAAGTCAGTGTGGTATATTTTGCTGGGATTGGTGCCAGTGATGGGGACTATTCCGTTGATTTGTTTGTTAATGGGGCCGTCGAAGGCTGAGACTGAGGAGTGTGACTTGGGAGGCTTGGATGGTTCGGCATAAGGATAGGATTAAATCGGGCAATAGCTTGAGTGGGATGTCTGAGAAGATGTTTATGTGTGTTTTTTTCTCAGTTCAACAAAAATTAATATCATTCATTCCTGAAAATTGAAAAAAGTTCGCTTACTTTGTAAGTTATTTCAAGAAATGTGTCCTGACCGGGCTTCTGACCCGGCCGCGGCATTGCTAATTTTAGAGAAATGAAGATATTCAGCAACGAGGAAATACAAAATATCAGCCGTTACACTGTCGAGACCGAGGGGATAAGTTCGATGGAGCTTATCAACAGGGTGGCCCGTGGGGTAGCTTCGGAGATATGCAACCGCTGGAGTCCCGACACACCCACAGTTGTGTTCGCCGGCCCGGGTGACAATGGTGCCGACGCGCTTGCAGTGGCGGTGAAAGTGATTGAGAATGGCTT
>JAXJVW010000321.1:0-9913 GCA_036308365.1 Muribaculaceae bacterium | reverse complement strand
TGAGCGATACGGAGATCGACCAGAACATAACCAACGGTTTCAAAACCGGAAGGAAAATGATCGATATCCGTGAGAAATACTACAAGAAATTCAAAACCGTGCTTCCTCCGTCGAAAATCGACCGTATGTTCCGCTATGAGAAGAAAATCATGGACCGCAAACGCCATGAGATGGAAAAACGGATGAAAAAACGTGACAAAAACAGGTCAGAGGCGGCCAAACGTCATGCGAAGAGCGCAAAAAAACGTGCCGAGGCCAACGTGAAGCGTGCCGAGAAACGTGCCGAGATGGCGCAGAAGCGCGCCGAGATGGCGCAGAAGCGAGCCGAGATGGCTCAGAAACGAGCCGAGATGGCCCGTAAAAAAAACAATGCCGGCGATGATCAGCTCAACGCCAACGAAAGCTAAGGCCCGTTCGGCGCATCAGGCCGCAGAGAAATAACACTCACGGAGGCCATGTCATCAAGCGATACGATGACATGGCCTCCGTCGTTTAGAAACTGTTTCTTAGAGTGTGTAGGCTCAGTTTGTCAACAAATCTGAGGTAGGTGGAAGAACGTCCATCTCAACATTATCACGGTGTTCTTTGTTTATCTATAAAATTGAAATTACCCATTTAACCAAAATCAAGAAAAAAATTATGAATACCGCTCCTCTACAAGGCCTGAAAGTTGTTGACTTCACCGAAGTTCAATCAGGTCCTTCATGCACACAGATGTTAGCCTGGCTCGGCGCCGAAGTGATCAAAATCGAACGTCCCGGCGTAGGCGACGCCACCCGTAAGGAACTTCAGTTCAACCCCAATCTGCCAAGTTACTACTATCTGCAGCTGAACAGCGACAAGAAATCGCTCACCCTCGATGCCAAGACACCCGACGGAAAAGCAATCCTGACAAAACTCATCAAAGAATGTGACATCTTCGTGGAGAACCTCCACCCGGGCGCCATGGATAAGTTAGGTTTCAGCTGGGAAGCAGTCCATGCTTTGAACCCGCGATGCATCTACGGCACAATCAAAGGTTTCCCCGTAACATCAAAATATAAAGACCTCAAGGCCTACGAACCTATAGCACAGGTGACAGCCGCGGCCGCCTCAACCACCGGATGGTACTCAGGCGAATACAACATTCCGTCACAGAGCGGCGCCGCCCTGGGCGACTCCAACACCGGCATGCATCTGCTGATCGGTTTGCTGGCGGCTGTTGTGCAGCGTGAGAAAACCGGCGAAGGTGTCTACGTCTACCAGTCAATGCACAACGCATGTCTGAACCTCTGCCGTATCAAAACCCGTGACCAGTTGACACTCGACAAGATTGGCTACCTGACACAGTTCCCGCAGTATCCCGACGGCAAATTCGGCGACTGTGTGCCCCGTTCAGGTAACATTGAAGGTGGCGGCGTGCTCGGCTGGACCTACAAATGTAAGCCCGCCGGCAACCTCGACTCCGAAATCGATGCCAACAACTATGTCTACATCGTCATTCAGCGTGGTGAAAAAGATTTCGAGCTCTTCTGCAAGGCCACCGGTTTCGAGGATTGGCTGACCAACCCCGACTTCAACACCGCCGACGCCCGCGACCGTCATAAAGACGCCATCTATCAGCGTCTGGGCCAGTGGACAGCCGACAAAACCAAGTTTGAGGTAACCGACATTTTAGGCGCCGCCGGCGTGCCCGTGGGTCCCGTGCTCTCAACCAAGGAGATCATGAGCGATGAGTCGCTCTACGACGGCAATACCCTTGTGCGCATAAACCAGGGAGGTGAAATCGGTGAATTCGTCACCGTGGGATGTCCGTTCACCATGTCGAACTATCAGCCTACCTACGGCCCCTGCCCCTCACTGGGCGGAAACACCACCGAGGTGCTCACCTCACTGGGCTACACCCAGGCCGAGATTGATTCGTTTGCCAAAAACGGCACCACAGCCCCCATGCCCAAATCCGCCCAGGGAGCAACTGCCACCGCCACAACGAAATAACTTGATTATACATTCCGGCGAGGTGCCCGCGACGCTGCGATGCGCCGCGGCACCTCACCCTTTCACACACAAAACAGACAACTAACTATGAGTACTACAACTACAAACACTCCCGCCACCGCCCCGAAATTCCCGGAACAGGTGACCGGAATGTATATTCTGGCCGAATCACTGCGCCGCTTAGGATTGATGGATGTATATGGACTGGTTGGTATCCCCGTGACCGAGGTTGCCTATGCCATGCAGAAAATAGGGATGAACTACTACGGATTCCGCTTCGAACAGCAGGCCGGAATGGCCGCCGCCACCCACGGCTACCTTACCGGCAAACCGGGCGTGCTTCTGACCGTGTCATCGTTAGGCTTCCTCAACGGCCTGACCGCCACCATCAACGCCACCGTCAACTGCTATCCCATGATACAGATTTCAGGTGCTTCCGACCCTGAGATGGTCGACATGGACATGGGCACATATGAGCAGCTCGACCAGCTCAACGCCGCCCGACCCTACGTGAAAGCCGCCTTCCGATGCAGCCATGCGAAGGATATTCCCGCAGCAGTCGCCAGGGCCTACCGCGCCGCGGTCAGCGGACGTCCCGGCGGTGTGTATATCGACATGACCACCCCCGCCTTAGGTGAGGTCATGAACAGCGAGGATGCCGAGAAACTCTATTTCACCCCTGTTGACCTCTACTCAAAAACCGTACCTAACGCCGACGCCGTGAGCCGTGCCGCCCAGATCATCGCCGGAGCAAAAAAACCGGCCATCCTCATTGGCAAAGGGGCCGCGCAGGCCCGTGCCGAGCAGCTCATCAAACAGCTCAGCGACACCTACAAAATCCCTTATCTGGCCATGTCGATGGCCAAAGGTGTGCTTCCTGACAAGGGTGAACTGAGCGCCCTGTCGTGCCGCTCGACCATCATGGAGCAGGCCGACGTGGTCATCGTCATCGGTGCCCGCATCAACTGGATGCTCTCCTTCGGCAAAGGGAAATGGAACCCTGCCGTGAAATTCGTGCAGCTCGACGTTGAACCACGTGAGATTGACCGTAACGTGCCTGTGGCCGCTCCCGTTGTAGGCGACATGAACGAATCGCTAAAAGCCATTTTAGCCGAACTGTCAAAACTCACCATGAGCCCCGACCCCACATGGGTGTCATCGCTTCAGGCAGAAACCGTCGGCAAGAATGAGAAATTCGCCGCCCGACTGAAAGCCGCCGCCACCGCGCAGCCCATGAACCACTGGACAGCGCTGAGCGCCATCAAACCGGTGCTTGAGGCTAACCCCGACGTGGTTCTGATTAATGAAGGCGCCAACACACTCGACGACACCCGCGACACCATCGACATGTCGCTTCCGCGTCACCGCGTTGACTGCGCGTCATGGTCAATCATGGGCATGGGCATGGGCTCAACCATTGGCGCCGCCGTTGCCACCGGCAAGAGCGTAGTTGCCATTGAGGGAGACTCAGCCTTCGGGTTCTCAGGTATGGAATTCGCCACCATCTGCCGCTACAAACTCCCTTGCACCGTGGTCATTTTCAACAACGGTGGCATCTACAACGGTGTGGGAGTCAACCCCGGCGGAGGCGACCAACCCGCCCCGACCACACTCGACATCAACGCCCGCTACGACAAGATGGGCGACGCTTTCGGTGCGACCACATACTATGTGACCACCCCCGACGAACTGTCAAAAGCCCTGACCGAGGCCATCGCATCGAAAAAGCCATGTTTGATCAACGTGCAGTTGGCAGCCGATTCAGGTAAGGAAAGCGGACACATAGGCTACCTCAACCCCACCCCGCTGATCCAGTACACCGTGTGACGACGGCAAACTAACATCACGAGGCGGCCGTCCTCCGGGCCAGTTCTCCGGCTGACGGCCGCCTCACTTCCTTCATCTCCAAATACAGATAGATTATGTTACACATTATATTATATGCCATCGTCCCAATCGTGGTGATCATGATCGCCGGATTCATAGCCGGAAAAAAAGGAGCGTTCAGCGGCGATGACGCAAAGAAATTCAACAAGGTGGTGCTCGACTTCGCCCTACCGGCCGCATTGTTCGTGTCGATAGTCCAGTCCACCCGCGACATGCTCTATAACGACCTGAAACTTTCGATAGTTTCGCTGGTTGTCATCATGGCGTGCTTCATGGTAGTATACTTCATTTTCGCCAAATGCTTCAAAGGGAACAATGGCGCTGACGGTGCCATAGCCGCCCTGATCAACGGCTCGCCCACCATCGGCTTCCTCGGATTCGCCGTGCTGGAGCCTATTTTCGGCACCACCCCCGCCGTCGCGCTTGTGGTTGCCATAGTCGGCATCGTTGTCAACGCCGTCGGCATTCCTGTTGGATTGTCACTGCTCAACTCCTCAATCGACAAGCAGGGAGCAGCCAAAAGCGGCAAGAAAGAATCAGCATGGAAGCCCGTGCTCCACGCTCTGGCTCAGCCTGTTGCCTGGGCACCTATCCTGGCTGTCGTGTGGGTTCTTGCAGGTATCCCCTGGCCCAAAGAGCTGAGTCCGTCGTTTGACCTGATGGCCAAAGCCAATGCCTCCATGGCGGTGTTCTCCGCCGGTATCACCCTTTCGGCCGTGCAGTTCAAACTCAACTGGCAGGGCATTCTGGGCAGCATCCTCAAACTAATCGTCATGCCTGCCGCAGCTTTGATTGTTGGTTTGCTGTGCCACATGGATCCTCTGAACCTCAAGATGCTCGTCGTTGCCTGCGCATTGCCACCGGCCTTCTCCGGAATCATCATTGCCGACGAATACGACACTTACGTAGCCACCGGCACATCATCACTGACCCTGAGCGTCATCCTCTTCGTGGGATTCTGTCCTCTCTGGATATGGCTCACTGACGTGGCTCTGAAGATGTTCTGATTTGACACATAAACACCCTCATATCAAAGGCTGTGTAGCGTTCTGCCACACGGCCTTTTCAGCATTGTTTGGTAAGATAAATCATGTCGCGTAGCGTGACCCCTTCCTCGATGATGGGCGCGGGGTAGTTGCGGGTGAAGAAATCAGCCACGCGATGAGAGAAACGGTAGCCGCAGTTGTGATAAAAACGGAGCGTGGAGGGGGTTTCACCGGTGCCGAGGCTGAGCGTCCGGCCGGCGTATAGCGACTCGACATGCCTGAGCATGGCCCTCCCTACGCCGTGCCTGCGCCATTGGGCCATCACCGCCAGGTTCTTGATTTCAGCCATGCCGTCGGCCTCCTCCGTGACCACGCAGACACAGACCGTCTGCCCGGAGATTTCTCCGGTGAACACACGTCCGCGTCCGAGATAACGGTTTATCATCGTCTCCGACTCATCACCTATGAGCAACAGAGGCATGAGGTAGCCGGGATCGGACTGTTCCTCGAGAAAAACAATATTGAAGTCTGTTGGGTTGTCCATGATTCAACAAAGATAGCAACAGAAAAATAAATTACGAAACAGAACGGGCTATTTACACCGTTTTTTTTGTAAATTTGTGACTATGAACATGCCACGAACCATCCACATAAAGAATATGGTTTGCCGCCGTTGCGTGATGACGGTGCGGACAATATGCGACGGCCTTGGCCTGGCTGACGCCAAAGTGGAGTTAGGCAGCGTCACGTTCGCGACCATGCCCGACGACGCCACTATGAAGGAGTTCCGCACACGGTTGACCGAGGTGGGGTTCGAGCCTTTGGACTCGGCCCGGGATGTGGTCATAGAGCGTGTGAAAGGTGCCGTCATACACTACGCGCGCAACCATGAAGCGGTGGGTATGCTTAAGCTGTCGGCCTACATTGAAGATGCTCTCGGGATGGATTTCCGGATGGTCAGCCAGATGTTTTCAACGTCGGAATCGCGCACCATCCAGAACTATCTGATGCTTCAGCGAGTGGAATATGTCAAAGAACTGCTGGCCGACAACGTGCTTACCCTGCCAGAGATAGCCGACCGGGTGGGTTTCTCAAGCGTGGCCCACATGTCGAACAGCTTCAAAAAGATTTCAGGAATGACACTGTCGCAATTCCGCAAGGATGGCACGCGCACTCCCCTCGATGAGGTTTGAATTGAGCGGCATAATCGCCTCTGAGAAATTGTATAACGGAAACCATAAGCAAAAAAAATATGGCCCGTTTGATTGAGCCATATCTTTTTGAGAGTCAGTGAAGCCGCTGGAGCGGCTGTGAACTGGTTACTTGTAGTTTGTTTCCACCTCTACGAAAGTATCGACTGTGGGGTTGCCGAATTCGATGGCGCCCATCTCAGAGTTGGCGTTGACCACGAGGTTATAGACATAGTGGTAGCCGGGGAGCCATTCGGAGAATTGGCTTGTTGACAACGGGAACTTGAGCAAGCCGTCATTATTGGTGCTTCCATCAACTATATTTTCCTGAGGGGTGTTGGCGTTAGGCCAGAGTTTGACACCTGTTTTGGCGTCATAAACGGAACACATGAGCATGATGTAGTTGTCGTCCTTGGCTCCGAGCGAACGCCAGTTAAGAATCTGCGGGATCATGTATTTCGGTCCTCCGAGTCCGCTTTCGCTCAAATCTATCGGCTGGTCGGTCAGCGTGACCACCTCATCCTGCGTTGATGACATGTGCAGCAGGTAGGGATATGTGTCCGCGAGGTTGCTCCATGATCCGGTTGTCTGTGGAGACGGGGTGCCTGAAGTGGTGTTGTGGGGGAAGGAGAACTCACCTGAAGCCTTCAGGTTTGCCAGGGCCACGTTTGTGACATTCACCTTCAGGTCGGTGTTGGTTGAGCTGAGCAACACGGTCACTTTGGCCAATGCATGACGGAAGTTGAACACAACCTGAGCGTTGGCTTGCTGTCCGTTACCGTTCAATCCGGTTGCGACGGCGTAAACCAGGTCGGTTTTGGCATCATAGTTAGTATACTTGACCGGTTTGAAGGCACCGGCAGCCCCAATCCATGACTCAGGAGCGTAGGCGTAGAAGTCGACATTTTCGGCCGGCCAGAACTTCAAGGGGGAGTAGGTCCATGTGTTGGCGGCAGTTTTCGTCACTCTGACATTATCCATGAACAGGACCGGTTCAGTGCCGGATCCGGTGTAGGCATAGACATTGAACTGAGTCAGATTATTAGTTGTCACATCACCGCCACGAGAGTTGAATTCAGTGTTTGCGGCGAAACGAATCGCACCGTCGTCAGGGATGGATGGACCCATGTCGTTTTCGGAGCATGAGGCCAGCGTAGCGAAACCGGCGAGCATGAGCGACGCCGAGATGATTGTGTGCTGTTTCATAATTGTAAATTTTAGTTATGTTAGTATATCAATATTTATCACATACCAGCCGTCGACTCCAACGGTTATGCCTACGTCGGGATCATCGCCCGGGAAGGGTGGCTGATCGGGCGAAGGGATGCTGACCGAGTCAATGACAACGGTTACGTTTCGAGGGTCGGGGGCATCGAGCACCTGCCGGGTGACATCGTAGTGTTTATGGAGTATGACCCCGTCGTTGCGTGTCACATTCAACCGTGCCACTATCTTTTCCGTAGATGGGAGCACACCGAAAGCCGTCGATGCGCCCGACAGTGTTGACGAAGCACGGCCGAGCGCCACGTCAAGCGACATTTCAGGGGGGAGGAGTTCACCGGTTGACAAGCGCACCGCACCGGCCACGCTCTGCAGCGTGACACTTGACTTTCGGATCATGTCGGCCCCCTCCAGATCGCGCACCTCCACATTGTAGGTGCAGAATCGCGGGGTTGGATGACAACGCAGCAGCGAGCATGGGCATTCTTTGACTTCGTCGGTTTCAGTCACGTAGTTCACTCCACACGGGGTGACGTCGACACGGCTTATAACCCCGGCGTAAAGGGGACCGGTGCCCTGGATTATTCCGTTATGGTCCACGGCCGACGCCGTTGCCTGCGTCAACTCCGACAGGTTTGACTCGGTTACTCCCGGCAAATCGTTGTTATAGGCGAGCATGGAGTAACGTCCGGCCGGGATTGCTACGGGGCCACCATCTTTTCCGGTGATGTCGAAGCGCCAGATGCGGCTGTTGCCGTCGAGGGGGAAAAAGTAGACCGTCATACCTTCGGGGTCGGCCTCCGGATAGTTGTCCCACATGAACCGCAGCTCAACCTGATGTGGCGTGCCGTCGGGCCATACGATTTCCTTGTGGTCGCATGCCGGAAGAATGACCCAGAGCGCTACGGCCATCAACAGAGAGTAATATGCCAGTGACCGTTTCATCTGTTCAAGTAGTTTGGGTTATTTGACTTCCCCCTTCCGGGAAACCAAACCAGCGTTATTTCCAGTCCGGTGACACCCCAGTAATGGCTGTTGCATTTCGACAGGCCTACGTATTGCCCGCATTGGGGTATGTAGCTGATGCGTCGGCCCGAGGCATATCCGGCCTTGATGGCGAAGTCGATGTTCAGGCGTCGGCTCACGGCGAGCGAGTAGCCGTAGGCCACCCCTATGCCGAGAGTCTGGGGAGATTGCCACCCTTTGCCTCCAAATTCAAAGTCATAGCTATGATATGAGCCGTAGACGCCGACATGGTGTCCGGTCAGCGACCGTTGTTCATGACGTTGTCCCAGCCAGCTTCTGAGTTCCACCCATCCGCCGTAGATGCGCCAGCAACGGTTGCGCGAATGATCGCTCCACCATGCCCACACCCCTTCAACGGCGAGCGACAGGCGAGGATTCATGCTCAGTTCCACCCCTAAGTCGGGGGTCAGGGCGGCATCGTAAAGCATGTTCGAGCGGAGGGCTACAAGGGGTTTGCCCTTATAGAGTCCGTCATTTTCCGCCGACATATTCAAAGTGGAGAATAATGCGATGAACAGCATTACGCAGAGAATCGGAAACGATTTGTTAGATTTAGTTGCTGATGGTGTCATTAAATTTCTTTTAACTTAAACATCGGCAACGGGGCTTATGTTCACGGCCTTATCCACATCAGTCGGAATCAGGTCGGGAATCATCTTTTTTTGTGTGTGAAAAAAAATAGTGTGAGGTCGGAATGATCTCACACTATTTTTTTATATCGGTTGACACCGGATTATTCCAGTTCTACGGGCACAGCCACAATCTTCATTTTTGCGTTGCGGATGAAGTTGAGTATGTTGTTGCGTATTTCCGAAGGTTCGAGGTCCTCTTCAATGCGCTGGAGTGCGTTGAACACGGAAGTACCCGACTGATAAATGTGGCGATAGGCCTTTGCGATGTCGTCGATCTGGTCGTCGGTGAATTTGTAGCCTGACTGATGTTTGCGCATCACCGCCGCGTTCACTCCGAAATAAGTTACGGGGTTATGGGCCACGATGATGTAGGGGGGCACATTACCGGCGATGCGGCAACCACCTTTGACAAACACCCAGTCACCGATTTTCGATGCCTCGTAGAGGACCACGTTTGACGAAAGGATGACGCATTTACCCACTTCCACACCACCGGCGAAGGTCACACCGTTTCCGATGACCGTCTCACCCTGAATGTGGCAGTCGTGGCCGATGTGAGAGTCGGCCATTATAATAGTGTCGTTGCCGATGCGTGTGCCTCCGGCCGAAGCGATGCCACGGTTTATGATGACATGTTCGCGGACCGTGACATGATCGCCGATGTAGCAGTAGGTTTGTTCACCTTTCCACCGGAAGTCCTGCGGATCAGCTCCGACGATTGCTCCCTGGTAGATTTTGCAGTTCTGGCCTATGCGAGTGCCGTTTATCACACTGGCGTAGGGCATCACCACGGTGTTGTCACCTATCTCCACATTTGCGTCGATGTAGGCGAAAGGATGTATTGTCACGTTTTTCCCTAATTTTGCTGAAGGGTCCACGTGTGCTTTGTCGCTAATCATGATTATGATATTTAAGTTAAGTATCTCTCAAAAATTAATTTATACTATAAGTAACGCTCCGAGCTACGATTATTTTTGGTCTTTTTGGCCGCTTT
>JAXJVW010000320.1:0-22106 GCA_036308365.1 Muribaculaceae bacterium | reverse complement strand
TTTGCAATCGCCCGGCGCTTTTATATTTTTGTCAATGGTCACTTCGCCAATGCCGTCAGCAATGATTTCGCCGCTGGTAGGATTTTTGATATTGGTGATTGTTCCTTTAATGTCGGCTTTGAGTGTGCTGTACTCAAATGCGCGGTCACAGTCCGCGCCGAAGGTGCAGTTTTCCAGAACCAGATCGTGGGCGTAGCACAATGGTTGCTCACCGGTGATGTGACAGTTTACCAGACGAAGGTTTTTTGAGTGCCAACCCAGATATTCGCCATTGAGTTCTGAGTCGTAAATCGTAACGTTCTCCACTTCCCAGAATGCGTCTTTGGTTGTTATCTTGGCATTACGGATCACGACATTCTTGACATACTGGAACACATATTTGCTGTCAGATTCAAGACCGTCAACCTCGATATTCTCGCTGAACATGAAGGGATAGGTGCCTTCGTGGATTTTCAAATTCTTTATCCGGATGTTTTTGCATCGCCAGAAAATTTCATCGGCGTCATTGATCGTAACGTTCTCAATGTCGATGTTTTGCATCTCACGAAACATTTTCGGAGCGTCGATCACAGTGTCCTTCATTTGCAGATTGTCGCTGTACCATAATGCCGAGCGGCCGCCAACGTCGAAGTAACATCGCTCGATTTTGAAATTATGCACATGCCAGAAAGGATAGTTACCTTCAAATCTGCAGTCAACGGCTTCGATGTTGCTGCACTCTTTGATGGCTGATTCACCCATTCGGATGGTAACATTTTCAAGCCTTACGTTATGAGATTCGAATAACGGGCGTTCGCCACCGAATTCTTTGTCTTTAATTAGTTCCATAGTTATATATTTGTTGTTTTTTATTTCAATGCATTTATTGTGTGAATCTTTCCGGATTCAGGCTTGCGGGGAGTGTGCGTTTGCAGTGATGGCCATGTGGCAGGTTCGTGCCACCCTTGGCGATCATATGATGAATTTTTTTGTTGGCGTTAACCCTCTTTGGTCAAATTAAAAACTTATTTCAAATATAATAAAAACATTCAGAAAAATCAAAAGTTTTTAATGAGCGCATTTAAACTTTTTTCGTTAACATATGGGCTGCTTTTATGGCTGGGTTATTTTTTTGAAGGAACGGCATGCGGTGCATGCATCGTTGCCTGATTGCGAAAGGAAATGTCTGTCAAAGTCTATGAGTGAAAAGCAGTTACATGATCATAAAAACGTTTATTTGGGTTCAAAACATGGTTAAATTCAAACAGCTTCGAGGACTATGGCATCGATAAAAGTTAAATTTCGTCCATCAATGATCGCCGATCGTGACGGCGTGGTTTTCTATCAGATTATCCATGAAAGGAAAGTGCGTCAACTGACAACCGTTTATCATTTGAAGCCTGATGAATGGGATGAAACCCGTTCGATGGTGAAACCACCCCTGTCCGGCGACAGAAAACAAATTATTCTTTCCATACGTGACAGAATCAGACGTGACATTGACAGATTGATATGGATCGGAAAACGTTTTGAAGCGGAATGGAAGGCGTATTCTCCTGACGACCTCATCGATGAGTTTCGTCGATATGAACGGGAGTACTCGCTGTTCAACTTCATGGAAAATCTCATTGTCAAATTGAGGCGTAGTGGAAAAACGAGGACTTCGGAAACCTATACCGCGGCACTCAACAGCTTCCGCAAGTTCAGCAATTATGAGGATGTCATGCTCGATAGCCTAACGTCGGAGGTGATGATGGCTTATGAGGCCTGGCACAAGAGCAGGGGTAATTCGCCCAACACCATCTCGTTCTACAACCGCATTCTGAGGGCTGTTTACCATCGCGCCGTCAATGATGACGTCATCGAGAATAGAGATCCATTCCGGCATGTCTACACCGGAGTGGATAAAACCGTCAAAAGAGCCATTTCTCTGTCATGCGTCAGGAGAATCAAGGGGCTGGATCTCTCATTGTCACTTCCGATGGACTACGCACGCGACATGTTCATGATGAGTTTCTACCTACGTGGCATGAGTTTCATTGACATGACTTTTCTGAAGAAGTCGGATCTGAAAAACGGACACATCATTTATCGCCGACGTAAAACCGGTCAGCAACTGACAATTGAGTGGACCCGGGAAATGCAGGACTTGCTCGATAAATACCCGCGTAACCCAACACAATATCTTCTGCCGATAATCATGCTCGAAGGAATCAATGAGCATAACGTTTACCGCAAGGCGGGCTATAACATCAACTACAGTTTGAAGAAAGTCGCCCGACTGGCGGGAATCGACGTTCCACTGACAATGTATGTAGCACGTCATTCATGGGCATCAGCCGCTAAAATGAAAGGCATACCGCTGAACGTCATCAGTGAGGGGATGGGCCATGACAGTGAGGCCACGACCCGGATATACCTCGCCAATCTTGATACTTCGGTGGTCGATAGAGCTAATTCTATCATCCTGTCGGCTTTGTAATATGTTGGACCATAATGAATTGTACGCAATCCATACCCATGGTCACGCCATAATCTGATCCACAATGCAATCCGTTGGTTGAGTCACGTGCCATACATCGTGATGCGTCAATCCTTGTCGTTCTTAAGCTTCTGACCGTCGTGGAAAGCGTTGCCTATACGAGCTCCAAGGGCTATGTAGCCATTGTGGATGGGATCGAAGGTGATAAGATTCATCTTCTCCACATCCGGTTTGCCGTCAGCGGCGATAAACGCCTCGTCACACACAATGTTGATAATCTCGGCTATGATGTAACATCCTGTTTCTGACTCGTTTAGCTTCTCTTTGACACGGCATTCCATTGTCATCGGGAACACGTTGAACACAGGTGCGTTTACGTTTTCACCTTTCACGGCTTTCCATCCGGTGTTCTTGATTTTGTCGTGGTGGGTTTTGCCACTGACGATGCCTACATAGTCGGCTTCGGTCATGGTGTCCACTGTGGCGAAGGCGACAGTGAAGTCGGCACACCGTTTCAGGTTCTCTGTTGTGGCATGACTACCCATGGAAATCATGATCTCGTTCATGTCCCATTGACCGCTCCAGGCTGCGTTCATCGCATTCGGGGTGCCATCGGAATCATATGTGCCGATTATCAATACGGGTTGCGGAAGCATCCACGCTTTTGGTTTGAAGTTCTTCATATTTGTGTTTTTATTAGTTATGTTACTGATATATAATTCATTAAAACTTTAGCTTAATCTTGAGGTTTTGTTCCTTCGTCAAGGGTATCGGTTGAAAAGTTTTAATCTGAACATGATAAGTTTCTATTGTATAATAAACTTCTCTGTGAAAATGTTTAATGCGTCATCGCCGGTTAATATAATTAAACGGTTGAACCAGAGTGAGCCATTTCCATGGTCACGATGATCTGCCCGTTTTTTTGGGGATGGAAGCCGGACAGTGGTTGTCGATAGCTCAGAAACTGACCTTGAATCCCCCCATTGCGGTAAACCCCGGTATCTCGTAACCTTCGTTAATGGTGTAGTGGGTGTCGGTGATATTCTCCAGACGGGTGAAAACGTCGGTGTAGCGACAGATGCGGCAGGTCAGTTTCATGTTCAGCAGAGCGTAGTTCTGGCGTTTGACATCATCGGCTACTTAGAGAGCCCCAACACCCTTCAGGTCAGCGGCGATCTTCAGATTTTCCCACAAAGTGAGCTCAGCGCCGAGATAATACTGATTTCCAGGAGCGCCCGTAAGGTTATTCAGCGAAGTGTGGAGATAACTGTACGATGCGAAAACCCACAGATTGTCAATCAGATTGCTCTTGGCCGTGATTTTAATTCCTTTGTTTATGAATCTTCCGGTGTTGACATTTTTGTTGTCAACGACGTTGATCATGTTGCGTCCACGGCTGTAGTAAGCGGTGATTTCAGCGGTCAGATAGCGTGAGAAACCTTTTCCGGCCGAAACCTCATAGTTCATCATTCTTCTCAGGTTGGAGCTCAGGGTTGGCCATCCGGTAGAGATAAAGTTCGAGGAACGACGGATTTCGGTAGCCCATCGCGAGAGTACCTAAAAGCGATGTAAATTCCACAGATTTTTTTTCATTGCAAAATTACTATATATCAACCAAATAAACTAACCATAACTACGGTTTGTGTTACCAATTTCAATGCTCCGGACACTCGTCATGCGGCTGAGGAACCACATAAATTACGGAATGACAAACCATTATTACTGATTCAATCCCCCCGGTTTGTGACAGACACTATATTTCATTAAATTTGCAATAAAAATAATTCATGGCTATGAACAAACTGGTGAAATTGGAGAACGTGCAGGACTATAACCGCATAATCGGAGCCGAAACCCTGCACCCGCTTGTGAGCGTTACCGACATGTCACAACTGAAGTCTATCCCCCACGGACGCAAGGAGTTCGGTTTCTATTGTGTGTTTTTCAAGGAACTGGAGTGTGGCACCATTTTGTATGGACGCAGCAAGTATGACTATCAGGAAGGAACAATGCTTTTCATCGCACCCGGACAGATTGCCGGGGTCGACGACGATGCGGTGACACTTAATCCTAAAGGATGGGTGTTGATGTTCCATCCCGACCTGCTCTATGGAACCCCGCTGGCACGACGCATGAAAGATTATTCATTCTTCTCATATTCAAGCGACGAAGCCCTCCACATGTCAGAGCGTGAAAGGCAGATAATCCTGAACTGTTTCCGTGAGATTCGCGAGGAGCTGGAGCATCCGGTCGACAAACACACCAAGCAGATCGTGGCCTCAAACATCGAGACGTTGCTCAACCATTGCGTACGTTTCTATGAACGGCAGTTCGTGACCCGTGAAATCACGAACCACAATGTGATTGACCGTTTTCAGGAAATATTGGAGGATTATTTCAACTCTGAACTGACTAAAACCAACGGCTTGCCCACGGTGCAATATTGCGCCGAAAGAGTTTGTCTGACACCAAATTATTTCGGCGACCTGATAAAAAAGGGAACCGGAAAAACAGCATCGGAACATATTCAGCTGGCCGTGATGTCGAAAGTCAAGGAGCAACTGACCGAAACCGACAAGTCGATCAGCGAAATTGCCTACGACCTCGGATTCAACTATCCCCACCACCTCAGCCGGGCCTTCAAAAAAATTGTTGGCATGACCCCCGGCGAGTTCCGCAGCAAAGCGGTTTAGCGGCAGTTTTGACCGGATGGCATAATGCCGGCAGTTGGAGAAACGTCGGAATCAGACCGTCAGTTCAAGCATAAAGTCATTGTCGATGCAAAAGCAGCTTTCATAGTAACCATCGCCGGTGACACGCGGACCGCTCACTAATGAATAACCCGCCATGGTCAGCCTCCCGGTCAATTCATCCACCCCCTTTTCAGAGCCTACGGAAATGGCTATGTGGCCGCATCCGGTTTTAGGTCCATCCGTGACATCCTCCCGGGATAACCCTTTGTGGGTCATTATTTCAACACGGCACCCCCCATCGGGTAACGAGAGGAAATATGAGCTGAAACCCTTGGCGTTGTCGTAGCGCGCCCCGGCCTCGGCCATGAAATAAGCCTCGAAAAATTCCCTGGTGCGCTCAATATCACGCACCCAGATGGCGCAATGTTCAATCCTCATTTTTTTACGCATAAATTTGTTAGTGAGCCATTCCCTGACAGGCATGTCATATAGTTTCATGGAGGCGTAGGCCAATCCGATGGCGATGACGAAAAAGCAGCAACCCATGAAAATATGCTGTGAGGCGGGAGCATCCTTATGCGACGCCGCCCACGACATCTGGACATATATGATGGGATAGTGAGTGACATAAAGCGGGTAGGATATATCCCCCAGGAATCGACACAAACTTTCGTATTTCTCACCGGCGACAGTGCTTCCGCGTCCCATCATGATAATCAGCGGGAAGAGCAGCAATATGGCGATAATCTCATATGTGCCGTTCATCCAATAGTTGGACGGCTCGGCTCCACCCACGCGGGGTGCCACAAGAATCATGGCCAACAATATGGTACACCATATGAACCCATGCCTGGCCACATGGATCTTCATCCGTGCCACCCTGCTGATCACCAACCCGATCAAGAACGGGTAGGCTAACCTCGAGAAGCCTATCAGCAACTGGTCGGGAGAGAGGCTCCATCCGCCGATCATGGTGTAAGCGGCATAGTCACGCACGGCCAGAACTCCGAAAATGTCGATGTTCAGGCAAACGTTGACAACTAACAGGGCCGCTATCGCTGACAAAACAACAAGGGTGCGCATCCTCAGCCGATGGAGAAAAAGTCCATAAAGCAGATTGGCCAGATACTCCCACAGCAATGACCATGTTGCGCCGTTGAGTGGATTGAACTCCGACCATCCGCGGATGTCCCACGCTTTGGGAATGGGCAACACAGTGCCACCCCAAACCATCAGAAGTATGACAATCCACCAGGGTGTTTCTTTGATCATGGAGAAATCAGGGTGGTCGCCCTGCATGAAGAATAGCAGCGCTCCAACGAGAGTGCCGAAAACAAGCATCGGCTGCAGACGGATGATGCGTCGTTTGCAAAAGTTGCCGAATGTCAACCCGTTACTCCATCGGCTGTCGTAGGCATAGCCAACCACGAAACCCGACAGAACAAAAAAGAAGTCGACGGCCAGATAGCCATGATTCAAAATCTGGTAGGGCACTCCGCGGGAGTATGTCTCTAAAAGATGGAACATCACGACGATGACCGCGGCAACTCCGCGCAGTCCGTCAAGAATTTCATATCGTGGTTTTGAACCAGCTGTTTCTATATTCATTTCATGTGTCTTTTTCATTGGCGCAAAAATAGTACTATTATCATTGGCTCACAATGGAGAATATTTGTTAAATTTGTCGGATATTCACAATTATCCCAAACATGGCATCATTTCAATAAAATGATGCAGGGGTGGGGGAGCAGCATTGCATATCAAATCGATGAAAAAGCGGGTAACATACGAAAATATAATCAAACAGCAGGGGCGGTCGTTCCTGTTCAGGGAGGATTGGATTGACCATGCGTCGGAAACGGGGTTGCACATGCATCCGGAGTATGAGATGGCTTATCTGTCAAAAGGTGGTGGCTTACGTTGCATCAATGATGTGGTTGAAGATTTTGACGGTGACGACATAGTGATTGTTCCCGGAGGCGTGCCCCACGGATGGATCTTCGATGCGGCCCGATGCCCCGACGATGGCATCATACGCGACTGCAGCTGCCAGTTCTCATTTGAAATTATTGACCGATTGTGCGTAGCCATGCCTGAACTCAACGATATGGCGAGTTTTTTCCGTGGATTGAAACAGGCGATAAAACTCAGGGATAAAGCACATCGCCGGGCTGCTGCATTGTTTGATGTGATTGGCGAAGTGTCGGCCGCCCGACAGTCCTTGTCGTTCACTGAGTTGCTGAACTATGTCTACGAAAGCGGAGAGTATTCATTCATCGGATCTCCGGAAATAATTGACACCGAGCTGACACGTCCACGCCTGAAATTCAACGCCATACACAAACTGATTGCGGAGAACTACATGAACACGATCACCCTGACCGACGCGGCCGATTCTGTTGGAATGAACAAAACGGCGTTTTGCAATGCCTTCCGAAGGATGTATGGAACGTCGTTCATCAAATTTCTGACACATTTCCGGATGAAAGCGGCTGCTCGGTTCTTGGAAACCACATCGATGAATGTCGCGGACATCGCATATAAGGTCGGATTCAATGACGTGCCTCATTTTAACCGCACCTTTGCCAATCACTTCCACACAACTCCATCAAAGTACCGACGTGAAATAGGCATGAGCGATTCAGATATCTCCCTGCCATAGGTGAAATTGACCCCAAAAAATATGGAGTTGTCAACTATACCTGCGAATTGGGCTGGATCGGTAATCATGCTATTGTCGTTTTATTAATTTATTACGTGCCATTCACCGCCTTTGTCGGGGCCGATGCGGTGGAGGATACCCTCGGATTTGAGTATGGCGAGGTGACGCTCCACGCCTTTGGGGGTTATTCCTATTTCTTCTGCGAGGGTGCGGGTGCTGTGCTTCGGATTTTCGCGGAGCAGTTCGATTATTCTATCGCGGGTCTTGACTTTCTTCTTTGGTTGCTCAACAGGGGCGTCTTCTCCGATTGATTCCAGATAGGAAGATATATCACGGTTAAGGTGCGCAATCATGGTATCGGTCATGAATTGACGGAATATACTCAAATCCTCGCTTTCGCGGGTTGCAACCAATGCCTTGATATATTCTTCCTTGTCATCGCTGAATATGCGTGACGGGATAAGTCCGAATTCAAATTGCAGCCAGTTCATCAGCAGACGGGCCATGCGTCCGTTGCCATCTGCCCACGGGTGAATTGTCACAAGGTTATAATGCGCGTCAAAACTCATTTCATACAGTTCATGCATTGACAGCGAACTATGTTTGTGGCGCATAGCATTTAGTGTATCGCAAAATACTTTCAACTTCTGCGGCACTTTATTGAACGCCATGTAGGATCGCCCACCGACTCCGGCTGTGACATTAACAAGGCGTATATCTCCGTTGGCCGATGAGAAATTACCCAATGCTGTGTGATATTCCGAACCTGTATTTTTCATTGTCAACGCCGACAACTCTTTCAGACGTTCAACGGTGACATCAGCATGTTCACGGGCAAAAACCAACGCCCGCTCGTATGCCACTTTAAGGTCAAGGTTCATGTTCTGCTCGACAAGGCTCTTGCCCTTCAAGGCAATGCCGTTATCAAACATTATCTGATTTTCAAGCTCCGTGATGGTAGAGCCTTCAATCGCCGTGGAGTGCGTGATGATGGAATACAGGTAAAACTTGTCATAGTCCAATTGCCGGTCTATGCCAAGTTCACGGTATCTCCCTACTAATTTCTCTAATTCTGTTTTCATAGGGACAAAATTACAATTTTCTCCCTACATTTCAAAGTGTAATATAAGAGGGTGTTTAATAACAAAAGTTAAATTGGGGTTCGCAGATTTGCGATGGATTTTGGCTTGCAGATTCAGGAGCATAGCGGGCTATGTGACTGAATCAAAAGACGAAATACATCCAAAGATGCGAAACCCGGGCAACATAAATAGCCCCGAAACTATGAATCATTATTTTACATATTAATCATGTTTGAACAAAAATTACCTTATATCTGTCCGATTTTTGCGAAATCCCATTCTCGTCTCAGTCACATAGCACGCTATGCTCCTTCGACTTAAACGAGATTTCACTAAAAATCAGACAGCCCCAATTTAACTTTTGTTATTAAACACCCTCTAAAATTTGTACCTATTTATAAAAGTCAATAGTGGCAGAACCAATGGAATATTACGCTCCTATAACTAATACAAAGAGTGTTCCGAGCATAAGTATATAATTCCGAGCATAAGTATATAATTTATTTTGCAGACATTCGTTCCAACAGTTCATTTACATATTGTCTACCGACCGGAAATATAGAGCCTGAATATAATTTCAGAGACTGCTTGTTGAAGGTGGATATTTTGGTGACCGGTATTATATAGGACCGGTGTATCCTGATGAAATCTGCCGCTGGCAGGAGCGACATGACATTTTTCATTGAATTATGTGATACGATACATTTACCTGTGCAAAGATATATTTTAGCATAATTTTCCATTGCCTCAATATATTCAATGTCATTTACCCTAATCGAGACATTAGCATATTCCTGTTTGACGATAATAGTTCGATTTTTTGCACCAACCGCCTCTCTATATTCCATCCGTCTTTCTGCTTTTTCCATAGCAGTACGAAAGCGATCGAAGGAGAATGGTTTGTGAAGAAAATCGACAGCATCAAGATTAAAGCCATCAAGGGCATATTTCAAATAAGCGGTTGTGAAGATAAAGACAGTTTTATCACCAATTTTTTTGGCAATACTTAATCCGTTTATATCTTTCATTTTTATATCAAGCAATACAATATCCGGTTTTTTAGCAAATATTGCGTCAAGCCCTTGCTGAGGGTCTGAATAAGTGTCAAGATTTATATTATCCAATCTTTTACAGAATTGCGATATGATTGACAGTGCTATCGGTTCATCATCAATAGCGATACACGAAACTCTTCTTTCCATCACAATTCAATCATTAAGGAAACAATGTAAACACCCTCTTTTTCATTTATAATGAGTGAATACCTGTCAGGATATGTGAGGGCAAGACGTGCCCGGCAATTGTTGAGACCAACCGATATTTCATCATTTTCAGTGTCAATCATAATATTGTTGGCAACCTTGAAAGATAATACTTCGTTTACTAGTTTCGCGTATATCTCTATCACGCAGTCACGAGTAGAAGAACACCCGTATTTGAAAGCATTCTCAACAAAAGTGATAAGCAGCATTGGTGGTATCAATGTCATATCATCATCAATGGAATAATCCCATTTTACGACAGTATGGCTGTTGAGACGCAATCGCTGAAGCTCAATATAGTCATTGATATATTTAATTTCGTCTGAAACAGGGATCATATCGGCATCAACCTGAGTATAGGTATATTTCAGAATTTCGATAAATTTAATAAACGCATCTTCAGCATTGTCTGATTTACTGACGGTCAATCCATACAAGGTATTCAACGTGTTGAACATAAAATGAGGATTGATTTGTGCTTTATATAGCGACAGTTGAGCTTTATCCCTCTGGGATTCAATATCTTTCTTGACAATTATCTGCCTTACCAATTCAAGGAGCAACGATATGGACAAACCGTAGCCACAAACCACCAGTGACATAAACCATACGGTCTGAGCTCTCAGATTTTCATGGAGATTAGGGCGCAGGGTCGTATTATCTGGATATGGAAATTGAGAAAGCGCGAATGTGGCAGCTATTACCAAAGCAACCACACACAACACATGAAGATATTTCCTCCGCATAACAAGCTGCGGAATATTCACATACCTTATCAGGAAATATACTCCGTAAAGAAAGGCTATGAGAGTTATCGCAAACGAAGTGTACTTGTCAATCCACTTCTCGACGGGGACAAGTGTAATGATCAAAGGTAGAAAGACACAGCAAAAAAACAGGTCAATCCATAATGTTATTTTTTTTACGTTCATGCTTGCAAAGTTAATGTTTTTAATCGGGTGTGCCAAGGGTTGGTTTTGTCGTTGGTCAACACATTCAGTAGTTGGTAAACAGTTTTTTTGAACAGATAAGCGCAAAGGGTATTTTTGCGCTCAAAAAACGAATGACAATGAGATTAAGCCACCCTTTAGCCATTGTTCTGATGGCGTTAAACACCACATCATGCGCCGATAAAAAAACGGATGAAAAGGCGTCTTCTGTATATCCGGTACAAACGATTGAATTTAGTAACCAAACTCTTTTGAGCGACTTTGCCGCTTCCGTGACAGGATGCCAGACGGTTGAAATACGTCCGCAGGTTGACGGTATGCTGACTCGCATCTGTATCCGTGAAGGAGATGCCGTGAGAAAGGGTCAGGTCTTATTTGAAATAGACCCCGCACAGTTTCAGGCTGCATACGACATCGCACAGGCCAATGTGAACAGTGCGGAGGCCGCGGTATCAACGGCACAGCTTGTTTTAGGCAGTAATACAGAGTTGTACAAAGAGAAAGTGATTTCAGATTTTGAATTGAACACCGCGAAAAATGAACTTGCAGAGGCTAAGGCTAAATTGAAACTCGCAAATGCAGAACTTGAGAAAGCAGCCACAAACCTTTCATACACAAAAGTGAAATCACCCGTAAACGGGGTCGCAAGTATGATTCCTTACCGTGTGGGCGCACTGGTCGGATCAAACATTGCCACGCCGCTTGTCACAGTGAGTGATGACGGTGATATATACACCTATTTTTCTATGGCAGAAAATCAGATGCTCAATATGGTGCGTCAATACGGGTCTCTGAAAAATGCTCTTGATGAAATGCCGGAAGTTGAATTCAGAATGAGCAATGGCGAGATATATCCTCTCAAAGGTCATATTGATGCTGTCAGCGGAACCATCAACAATTCTACTGGTGCAATCAGCTTCCGTGCGGTTTTTCCCAATCCTGACAGATTGTTGCGCGACGGTGGCACCGGTACTGTAATAATTCCACAGAGTTACGATTCCTGCATTGTAATTCCACAAAGTGCAACCTACGAATTACAGGATAAGAAATTTGTCTATAAAGTTATTGACGGTAAGGCTACCTCTTCAGAAATAACAGTGCTACCACAAAGCAATGGAAAAGAGTATGTGGTGACAGGAGGACTTGAAAGAGGTGATGTTATCGTTGCGGAAGGTGCCGGTCTGATTAAAGAAGGTACAGCTATAAACACTAAAACAGATAAGAAATGACTATAAAGACATTTATTGACCGGCCGATATTGTCATGCGTCATTTCGGTTGCCATAGTTCTTGTGGGTTTAATCTGTCTTGCTGGATTACCTATTGAACAATTCCCTGAGATAGCTCCGCCTACAGTTAGTGTATCAGCGAATTACACTGGTGCAAATGCCGAAACTGTGCAGAAAAGTGTAATTGTCCCCATTGAGGAGGCAATAAACGGCGTTGAAGATATGCTCTACATGGTATCATCAGCTACCAATACAGGCTTCGCTAACATTCAGGTATATTTCCGTCAGGGAACCGACGGAGATATGGCGATGGTGAATGTGCAGAACCGTTTGGCATCCGCACAAGGACTTTTACCTGCGGAGGTCACAAAAAGCGGTATCAACGTGAGGAAACGCCAGACATCACGCATCAAGACACTTGCATTGTATAGCCCGGACGGCAGTTTTGATCGGAAATTTCTGAATAATTATATGAAAATCAACATCGAGCCCCGCTTGTCGCGAGTGGCTGGAGTTGGTGAGGTTGATATAAAAGGTGCGGACTATTCGTTACGGGTATGGCTTAATCCGGGTAAAATGGCACAATATAAATTGGTTCCGGCAGATATACGCAAGGTCTTGGAAGGTCAAAACCTTGAATCTCCAACTGGAACTCTTGGCGCAGAATCAGAGAATACATTCCGTTACACTCTGAAATATCGCGGCAGATATGAGAATGAAAGCGATTTTGAAAATTTAGTAATCCGCGCTGAACCTGACGGATCTATCCTTAAATTGAAAGATGTCGCCACAATTGAACTTGGATCGAAAACCTATGAATATCTCGGCACGGTCAATGGAAAACCGGGAACTACCTGTATGATTTCACAAACATCAGGGTCAAATGCCAATGAAATAATCGAGGCGATTGACAAGGAGGTTGAGAATATCCGCCAATCGTTGCCCAAGGGCATGGAGCTTGTGGATATAATGAGTTCAAAAGATTTCCTTGATGCTTCAATACACAATGTGATAAAAACCCTTGTAGAGGCAATTCTGCTTGTTGTGCTCGTGGTATATATATTCCTTCAGAGTTTCCGTGCTACAATCATACCGATACTTTCTATAATAGTGTCGTTGATAGGTACTTTTATATTCCTTGAGATAGCGGGGTTCAGCCTCAACCTCATAACGCTGTTCGCTCTTGTCCTTGTGATAGGCACTGTGGTTGATGATGCTATTGTCGTGGTGGAAGCTGTGCAGGCTAAATTTGACGAAGGAGTAAAATCCGCATATCAAGCCACGGTTGAAGGCATGAGCGGTATCACCGCTGCGCTCCTTACCACAACAGTGGTTTTTATGGCCGTATTCATTCCTGTCAGCTTTATGGGCGGAACAACAGGAACATTCTATACACAGTTTGGTCTTACAATGGCTGTGGCAGTCGGTATATCATTGTTGAATGCCATGACACTCAGTCCGGCTCTTTGTGCATTGATAATGACGCCACATGAAACCGGCGATGAAGGAAAGAAAAGCTTTTCCGCTCGTTTTCACATGGCATTCGATACCGCTTTCAATAAGTTGGTAAACCGTTATACTACTGGGGTAAAATTCATGTTTTCCCGCAAGTGGATTACAGCTATATTGCTTATTTTGGCGTGCGGAAGTCTATATTATATGATGCTTACAACCAAAACAGGCCTTGTGCCTCAGGAGGATATGGGTTCTATCAATATAGATGTGCTCACTCCGGCAGGTACAAACCTTAATGAAACCATGAGCATAATGAATGAGATTGACCGTCGCATATCAGACATTCCACAAATCAAAGTATATTCAAAAACCGCAGGTATGGGTATGATGAGCGGTATAGGTTCGTCAAGCGGTATGTTCAATATAAGATTAAAGGATTGGAAAGAAAGAGAGGGTGACGGCGATGATATAAATTCTGTTATGGATGAGATTTACCGGCGAACCGCTGATATAAGCGGAGCAAGGATAATCGTATTCACTAACGGAATGATTCCGGGATATGGTGTAGGCAACGGTTTTGAAATCCATATTCAGGATCAGAAAGGCGGTAAGATTGAAGATTTGCAACAGATTACAAACCGTGTCATTGCAGAATTAGGTAAGAGACCGGAAATAGCCCGCGCCACAACATCGTTTGACACCAAATATCCGCAGTATCTTGTGGAGGTCGATGCTGCCACTGCATTACGTCATGGAGTGGAACCGGCGGATGTACTTGATGCACTGTCGGGATATGTAGGAGGTGTATACGCGTCCAACATCAACCGTTTCTCGAAACTTTATAGGGTCGTGGTGCAGGCTTCCCCTGAATTCCGTCTTGACACGAAAGCTCTTTCCAACATATTTGTCAGAAATAACACAGGAGAAATGACACCAATCAGTCAATATCTCACCCTTACACGAGTGTACGGTGCGCAGTCATTGTCCCGTTTCAATTTGTTTTCCTCAATTCAAGTCAACGGCACTCCGGCTTCCGGCTATAGCTCCGGTGAAGCTATTGATGCGGTAAGAGAAGTGTGTGCTGAAAATCTTCCGGCAGGATATAGTTACGAATTTGGCGGAATGAGTCGTGAAGAAGCCTCATCATCAAGTTCAACAGTATTCATATTCATAGTATGTGTCGTTTTCATCTATCTGATATTGTGCGCTCTTTATGAAAGTCTTTTCATTCCGTGGGCCGTGCTTCTTTCCGTTCCATTCGGACTCGCAGGCAGTTTCTTGTTTGCCCGTATGTTTGGACTTGAGAATAACATATATCTTCAAATCGGATTGCTAATGCTGATAGGCCTTCTTGCAAAGACAGCAATCCTTATGACAGAATACGCTTCCGAACGCCGTCGTAGCGGCATGACAATTATTCAAGCCGTTACATCTGCCGCACAGGCACGTCTGCGACCAATCCTAATGACATCACTCACAATGATATTTGGCATGATTCCGCTTGCATTCTCTAATGGAGTGGGTGCCAACGGCAATATATCCATTGGTGTCGGTACTGCTGGAGGTATGCTTGTAGGTACAATCGCGCTGCTCTTTATCGTACCGGTGCTGTTTATTGTATTCCAGACAATAGAAGAAAAAGTAATGCCAAAACGAAAGAAATGATGAAAATAACTAAATATCTCCTGCTGTTGTTCACAATTACGTGTCTAAGTGGATGTGGACTCTACAGTAAATGGAGCAGTACCAATTTGGAGTATGACGTGGAAACTATTTGTGATGTTGATACGGTCACTCCACATATCGCAGAAATATCTTGGAAAGAATTGTTTAACGATCCGTACCTTGTGGCTTGGATTGATACAGCCCTATGCCGGAATGTTGACCTGCGTATTGCACAATACAAAGTGGAACAGGCCGCCGCGACATTGAAAGCCTCACGTCTGGCATTTCTTCCTTCGGTTGGTGTCAATGCAGAAGGGTCAGTTGGCAACAATTCATCCGATCGCTTCCAGATTGCGCCCGCCGCATCGTGGGAAATTGATATTTTTGGCAAACAACGTAATTTGAAAAAAGGCGCGGAAGCTGCCTATTATGCTTCCGATGCTTATTGTCAGGCCGTGCGGACATATTTGATTTCTGCGGTAGCCAACGGATATTACACTCTCCTTATGCTTGATGAACAGTTGGATATTAGCGAGAGGACATTAAAGACATGGGATGAGAATATACGGGTGCTACAAGCTCTTAAACGTGCCGGACGGACGAATGAGGCCGCAGTACTTCAGGCAAGGGCAAATCGCATGAAGGTTGAGAACTCTGCAATTACGCTGCGTCAGCAGATTTCAGCCCAAGAAAATGCGATTAAATCATTGTTGCTTAATCCTGAAACGAATATGACGCGGGGCAAGTTTGAACATCAAAACTTTCCTGATTCGCTGTCTAAAGGTATTCCGGTAAAACTTTTATCCAATCGGCCCGATGTCAAGGAAGCTGTTTATCATTTGCAGAAATGTTTTTATGATGTTAATGTTATGAAGGCAGCATTCTATCCGACTCTTACGTTATCAGGAAGTGCCGGGTGGTTGACAACATCTGGAGGCAGTGTTGGCAGTCCATCTACTTGGATTGCCAATCTGCTCGGCTCAATCGCAGCACCGATTTTCAATAGGGGAACAAATGACGCCAATTTGAAAATAGCAAAAGCCGAATATGAAATCGCATCGCTGAATTTTCAACAAAAATTGCTTGACGCCGGTATGGAGGTCAATGATGCGCTTACCTCTTGGCAGACAGCACACGACAGACTTACTCTTGATAAAAAACAGATTGTGGCACTCAGAGGTGCTGTACACAATACACGTTTGCTTATGCGTAATACAAACACAAACTATCTTGAAGTTCTCACAGCCCAGCAACGACTGCTTGATGCAGAGCTAACTGAGGCCGCAGACCGATATGATGCTATACAGTCAATCATAACTCTATATCATGCTTTGGGAGGTGGAACGGAATAACCTCAACTCTTATCAATATAAGCAACCATTTGGAACAATGAAAAAAGTATCGCTTACGTTAATGGTGCTGGGGTTTGCAATAACTACCGCCAACGCCGTTGAGCCGAATGATCCTGTTGCTTCTGTAAAATCGGCACAATCCGTTGAACAACGGATTATCAGAGGCTCTGTCTTTGATCGCAAAGGGCAGCCGATAACAGGTGCGACAGTAAAAGTGAAGGATAATGTCACTAAGAATGCGGTCACTGATGTAGACGGCAATTTCACAATTAAAGATGCTCCATCAAATGGAATTCTACAAGTTTCATATATCGGTTTTATGCCGCAGGATATAGAGATAACTCCCGTCAAAGATGATTATACGATTGTAATGCGTATAAACCACTCTTTGCTTGATGAAGTGGTGGTAGTTGGGTACGCAACGCAGAAAAAAGTTGATTTGACAGGGGCTGTGTCTTCTGTAAATGTCGATGCCCTTGATGACCGTCCGATTACCAATGCCACCAATGCTCTTGCCGGACTTGCTGCCGGTCTTACAGTCACGAATTCGGGTGGAAACACTCCGGGGTTTGAAGCACAAAATATTACGATACGTGGTCTTGGAACACTCAACAACGCAGCTCCCCTTGTTGTTGTGGACGGAATGACCGGAATAGCATTGAGCGATATAAACCCACAGGATATAGAGAATATATCAGTGCTTAAAGATGCTGCGTCCGCAGCCATCTATGGCTCAAGAGCGGCTAATGGTGTCATTCTTGTAACTACACGACATGGCATGGAACGTGCTCCGAGAGTTACATATAGCGGCAATGTTTCGTTTGAAACTGTGGCAAAACGGCTTAATCTTGTGACTGATTATGCTGACTTTATGGAGATTCAGAATGCAGGACTGATAATCAATGGTCAGGCTCCGCGTTTCTCCCAGGGTAAAATTGATGAATGGCGCAACGATGCCGGACGCAATCCTACAATCTATCCTAATACTGACTGGCAGGATCATATATACCGCAATCCATCTGTGGTTCAAAACCATAACCTTGCCATTACAGGAGGCACAAAGACTGTGAATTATAATCTTTCGCTCGGTTATGTCAATAATCCGGGTATGGTGTATCACACCGATTATGAGCGTTACCAGATGCGTACTAACCTCGACATCAACATAAAGCCTTGGATAAGCGTGGGCACAAAATTGTTCGGATATTATGACACCAACAACCCATCGGCAGAAAATGCAGCAGCCGGAGGCGATGTTATTTTCGGCTACGGCGCATTCAATACTGTTCCGGGCATGACACTGTATGACCCCGCTACCGGACTGTATGGCGGCATACAGAATCCGGAGGAAGAAAACGTGAGCAACGCCAATCCATACCGTAGGCAGTGGTTCTATAAGGACGAATATCCGGTAAAGACCAAACGTCTGGTCGGTAAAATATACGCCCGTCTTATGCCGGTAAAAGGTCTGGCAATTCAAGGAGCTTTCTCCATGAACTATTGGGAGCGCAACATCGAGCACCATCTGACAGACCGCGACCTATACCGTTTCACTTTCGATGGCCCCGTGCTTATCCGTGAGGGTGTGGTGCGTACATATATCCGCCGCTATAACTATCGCAATACCTTCCGATCATCCGAATTGACAGCCAGATATAAGTTCAATGTCAGTAAACTTGAAGCATCGGTATTTGCCGGTATCAGTCAGGAATACAACAAATACGATAAGGATTATTTTATAAAATATGACCTCGTTGACCCATCATTAGGCGCTATTGATGCCGGAATGACCAACGGAAGCATAACAGGAACCTATGATGAGTGGGCAATGCGTTCATATTTCGGTCGCGTCAACCTTAACTGGGATAACAAATATTTGCTTGAAGCCAATTTACGTGCCGATGGTTCATCTAAATTTGCTCCCGGTCATAGATGGGGTTATTTTCCTTCAATTTCGGCCGGATGGAGAATATCTGAAGAAAAATTCATGCACGGCACTTCCTCATGGCTGAACCAACTTAAACTCCGAGCGTCATACGGCTCTTTGGGCAACAATGCTACGACAAGCTACTATATGTACCAATCATTGTTTGCGACCGCCAATTACATTCTCAACGGCAATATAGCCGGAGGTCTGGCACAGACAGTTCTTGCAAATCCAAACCTCACTTGGGAAAAGACATATATGACAAATATCGGTATCGACTACGCTTTCCTGAACAACCGTCTTAGTGGCTCGGTGGATATATATAACAAGGATACAAAAGGCATTCTCATATCCTTGCCCGCGCCTTTGGAACATGGAACAAGCACCATACCCAATCAAAATGCCGGAGAAGTCAATAACAAAGGTGTGGAATTTGACATACGCTGGAATGACAATATCGGGAAGGTGTCATATAATGTCGGCTTCAATATGGGGTTCGTGACAAATAATGTCACTAAATTCCAAGGCAATGTATCATCTATAAGCGGTGTTTACAAAACACAGGAGGGAAAGCCGATAAACCAACTGTATGTGATCTCGGTTGACCGTATTGTGCGCGACCAGTCGGATCTTGATTATGTTCAGTCGCTTGTGGATAAAAATCCGAATTACTTTGCCACATACCAGCGTCCTGAACTCGGAGATTTCCTGTACCGTGATGCTAATGGTGATGGCAAACTTGACACGAATGACCGTGTAGAGATAGGTCATGGCACATTGCCGCGTTTTACGTTCGGTGCAAATCTGGGGGCGAGTTGGAACAATTTTGATTTCAGTATGCTATTCCAAGGTGTTGGAAATCATCAGGTGTATTACAATAATCAGGCTTTTCGTTTCGTGACCGTTATGGGGCAGTCGCTTATTAAGGATATAACCGACAACGCATGGACACCTGAAAATCCTTATAATTCAATCTATCCGGTATTGAGAAATAACGCCAACGGCAAGAATAATATAGCCAGTGATGCTTTCGTACATAATGCCGCATATTTCCGTTGCAAGAACATTCAGCTCGGCTACACCATACCGAAAAAAATCACGAAGAAATTTTACGTGGAAAATCTAAAAATTTATGGCAGCATTGACAACCTGTTTACAATCACAAAGTTCCCCGGTCTTGACCCGGAGATCGGCGCAAATGTGGGTTATCCTGCCATCCGACAATACTCTGTCGGTATAAATGTATCCTTTTAATTAGAAAAATATGAAATTTAAGAATATAATCGGATTTCTTTCAGCGGCATTGTTGATTAGCGGTTGTGAAAGTCTTGATTACCTCCCCGGAGATCAAATGTCGGGGCAGACTTTTTGGCAAACCGAGGAACATGCTCGACAAGCCGCCATAGGAATGTATGCGGCAATGAAGGCCAACTGGTGTTTTGGTATGGAATTCACATTCGATATGTGCAGTGACCTTGCCGATGGAACCACACCGTGGTCTGATATATCTCGCGGTACATCATTTGCATCAAACAGTGACGGAGTGCAGAACCATTGGCAGTACCTATACGAACTTGTTCACCGGTCAAATACTGTGATACGCAATGTTGCAGATATGCCGATAAGTCAGGAAACAATCGACCGTGTTACAGGTGAGGCTAAATTCCTGCGTGCGATGGCTTATTTCCGTATGCTCAACTGCTGGGGCGGAGTGCCATACTATGATGAAACGTGTGACATAAACGAACAGTTTGCCAACCTCAATGCCCCACGCAGTTCGGAGGATGAGATACGCCGTCACATAATCGACGACCTCACGGAAGCAATAGAAAAACTTCCGGTAAGCTGGGACGCCCCCGACCTCGGCCGAGCCACCAAAGGTGCCGCTTATGCACTGCGTGGTAAAGTGTACTTGTTTAACCGCGAGTGGGACAAGGCGGTTGCCGATTTTGAGGAAATTGTCTATAACAAGTCCAACAATTACGGCTACTCGCTTCACCCGGACTACAACGAACTGTTCCGCCTCTACAACGGCAACCACAGTCCGGAAATGATTTTCTCCATTCAGTCGATAGACGGCAACACTGCCGGATATGCTCTTGACATAGTTTCGTATTTCGGCAACAAGTCAACCATGCGCCTGATTGCAAGTAACTGTATTGTTCCATCGGCCACACTTGTGGATATGTACGAAAATCTTGATGGCTCTCCGTTCAACTGGGATGATAGTTTTCCCGGTTTCAACAACGGTGATTCACAATTAAGGCGGAAATATATGAGCGTGGCTATTGATCAAGGCAGTACCGTTGTCACATCAACACTTGATTGCGACACGACCAAAGTGATGGACGCTTACCGATTGCGTGATCCACGTCTGTGTCTGAATGTGATTACACCTTACTCGCATTATCTTGGTACGGATGCCGGATCAAATCCGATGGACAAGCAGTTTGTCCTCGCCGACCCGGCACAAGGTGGAGCCCCAATGGAGGCAATGGCATTTATCCGTAACTCGGAAGGCTGGAATTCATATTTCTGGCGCAAATGGATTCCGACAGGTAACCTTGACGGATACTGGGGCGAGTATAACCGCACGCCATACGAATTTCCGCTCATTCGTCTCGGTGATGTCATACTGATGCTTGCCGAGGCTTATAATGAAAGCGGTTCTACCGACAAGGCTGTGACAGAGGTCAACAAAATCCGTACCCGTGTAGGTATGCCCGGATTAAATTCCGGCGCTCCGTGGTTAAGTGTCGGAGGAAAAGAGGAAATGGCTGAACGAATACGCCGTGAGAGAGCGTTTGAACTTGCAGGAGAAGGACAACGCTATTGGGACTTGCGTCGCTGGGGATTGCTTGAGCAATCTGTGAAGAATGCCACAGACATATTCGGCGACCTGATGTACACCCGTTCCTACCAGAGCCGTCATGAAATGTGGCCCATTCCTCTCGTTGAAATGGAACGCAATCTGAATCTTACTCAAAATGAGGGTTGGTAAACAATCTGAACAATGACAATTGCATATAGACATCACTTTTCAAAGCGAGTGATGTCTATGCGTTTTATACCGAATACTATTCGTTTAATCATAACTATATGACTAAGAGCCTGTCCCATGATAAATGTTAACGCTGAGGTCGCATATCTCGGAGGGATTTTTGATTTGAGTTGAGGGCGCGTGGCCGTAGCCACGTAACCGAAACGAAAGTCAAAAAGCACCCGAGAGAAGGCGAAGGTAATTTCCTTTACCGTAGCTCGTTAAGGATATATGGACTCATATTCTCTTCTCAACCATAAGCAACGGAAATGGCTTAAACGCTACTGTCGGGAACACGACATCAAGCTTAATTTCAAGAAATTAGAGGG
>JAXJVW010000319.1:0-12452 GCA_036308365.1 Muribaculaceae bacterium | reverse complement strand
GTATGCAGTCGCCCATGCTGCGCAGCGCCTCCGGATATTTACCCAGTTCGGGGCTCAACTGCGAGAGCAAAAGTTTGTAGCCCTCAACGGCCACGCTTGCATCGGTGCCGAATGTTTTGGCACTCTCCCGGGCGAATGTCTCGATCTGTTTAAGCCCGTCACCGGTAACACCGGCCACGGCGCTGAGATCGTGCATTTGGCTGTCAAGTTTTACCCCCGCAGCAGTTACTTGGTTTAATCCGTCGGCCATGTTTTGAACTATGCTTCTGAAATAATCAAATGAGCCAAGCACTGCCACGACCTTTTGTATTTTTTCGGTCGTGCCGGTCAGAGCGCCGGAAAAACGCCCCGTCGCGTCTGTCATGCCGGTAATGTTCTGCGTGAAATTACCGCTCAGATTAAAAACATAATCAAATACGCTTGCCATATCGGATTTTTTTGTTATATTTGTAGCGAGTTAAACAAGTAACATTATGAGCAACTTTCTGCATACTATTTTTGTAGTCCTCGCCAACATTGTTTGTTGGGGAATGTTGATTGCCGGGGTTGTCGGGTTTATCTCTTTTTTCTGGTTTATGGTTACAAACAAGGGCAAAGGTAGCAACCCTCACAATCCAAATTCCGGCTCCGGTATGCCGTGGGGTTAACGCTTCTTTTTTTCACCGAACAGCCGTGCGATTAGCTCGGCTTTATTTTTGTTGCGCCAGCTCTCCAGCCAAATTGCTTGTGCGTAGAGTGCCGCCCAGTCCTCCTCGGTTTCTATATTATCGGCGTTAACATTCAAATTGGCCCGGATTAGGGCGCACCCCTTGGCGAATGTGTCCTCGTCGTCCTCATCCGCCAACGTGTGCGCCTCTACAAGTTTTTTAGCGAGCCCATGCAGCCGTTAAGGACCTTGGCGAGCTGTGCCTGCACTGCCATAAACAGCACGGCATCCTCGCGCAGCTCCTTACTGCCACCAAGCCAGCAGTTATCAAACATCACTTTGCCGGCCTCCACCTCGTCGCTCTTGGCTAACTTGGTTACTGCCTTGATTGTAGTGAAGTCGGGGCGCTTGAAATAGCCCACATGGGTGTCCCCACCATCCACAATGTCAATGCGGTAGGCTTTGCGGTGCTGGCGCTTCCATGCGTCCACCTGTTCGGGAGTAACACCGCCGTCGAATGTCTGGGCAGTTGCTGTTGTATTTTCTTTTTCCATGTCGTTTAATGGTGTTTCTTTGCTTTTTGCAAAGCGATTAAAAATCGATTAAATCGGTGTTTAACTGACTGTAAGTGGCCGTTAAAAGCCTCAGCCCTTAACGGCCCTTTTTGTTTATGCCCGCGACTTTAGCCGCGTTCAATATGCGACATAACGAGGGGCAGTTCTACCTCCTGCCCGGTGTCGCCCTCTTTCCACTTGCGGGGGTTCTCGGAGAATTGGCAGTTCCTCAGCTTGTCGGTCTTGATTATGCCGGAGTCCGGGAGATACTGCGCGATAATATCGAATGGAGGTAAGTCCTGAAGGCGCCCGTTGGGTGCCTGTGCCTCCAGTGCGTGCACTTCCTCCATGTAAAGCACGATTTTGCCCTCGGCGGTAATTCTGCCTTTGGCTCGCCCTACCGGGAAGCGACCCGCGCCCCATTTGTTCTCCACGACCTGACTTTCGTTGTAGTCCAGCGCGACAATGCCCGTAATGGGTACGCCGCCAATGAGGACAACAATATCGGCCCAGCCGCATAGCATACCGTTAATCAAGGGTATGCCGTTGTTAATTACGTTTGCCATTGTATTGCTCTGGTTTATTTATTGGCTGCCGGCCTCCGGCTTAGACGGATTTGGCAAAGCCGATTTTTACTTTCACGTGTCGTATTACGGGCGAGGCCACATTCTTTATCACGATTTCAACCGTGCCGCTGCTCGCTACGTCCTGCTCCGGGTCTATCTCAACGGCGTAGCCGCTCAGTTCTCCGGCGCGCTCCATATCCTCCAGAGCGTGACCCGCCACAGTCTCCAGATGTTTCACGGTGTAGCTTGCAAGTTTGCCGGTCGCCGGGTCAACATAGACGTTGCCGCCAAGTTCCGGTATCAGGTAGGTGCGTATGCCGCGCACGGCCTTATCCATTGTGCGCACGCTCTCGATCGCGGCGTAGTCGCTGATGGCTGAGTCCATGTTGTGGCTGTCGTTCATATAGCTGCCGCTCTGCCCCTCCTGCGTCACAAAGAACAGATAACGCCCGGCGTCAAGTTTCTGCACCACGGCGGGGTCAAGCGCGTTCAGCTTCGTGCCGTCGCCGAAAGCCGGAACACTCACACCCGTGGGAAATTCTTTAACCCACGCAATGCTCTGGTGCACCTTGGCGCGGCTCACTAAGCCCAGAACTACACCCAGACCGCTGACACTCGCCTTGGCGGCGTTGGCCTTGTCGCGGTAGAGTTCATCGCCGGTGCCGCTCCCTGCCTGTCCGATTACCACCGACACGCGGCATTTGCCCGCGCCGGCCAGTTTGTCGCTCAGTCCGGAAACGGTCGCCACCTTGGGCGCGTAGAGTATCACCAGCTCCCGGGCGTTGGCCTCCAGATTGTCGGCCACACCTTGCAGCGTCGTGAGGTCGTCGCCCTGCTCCAGTACCTTGTCGCCGGCCCACACTGCCAACTGGCGGAGCTTGCCGCCGGCATAGTTCTGCATGGTCTTGACCTCTGCAAATGTGTAAGCGGCCGCCGGCTTGTCGAAAATGCCGACGTAGAGAATTACAGCCGGGTTCAGTCTGTAAATCTCGCTTAGGTGATAGTGCAGCACTCGCACCCCCCAGCTTGCAGCGTCGGCGGTTATGCCTGCGGCTTCGGCTGCCTCTATGGTGCTGAGTGGCTGCACACGCTCGGTCTTGAAGCTCGCCGGCACCTCGGTGCTCGCCAGATAGGCCATAAAGCCGCTTATGTGGTCCTCGCCGGGCAGTGTCTTGGGGACGTTGCCGTTCTGGCGTAATATGTTCAGGCTCGTGCTCATTCTGCTTTTACGTTTAGGATCTGTTTGTCGTTAAGGTTGGCTGCGTGTGCCTTGGCGTCGCCTGACTGCGGGAAGCTCTGCCCGTCGGCTGTCACCCACACCTCGGCAATGCCGTGGCGCTTGCAGGCGTCAAGCCCTACCGATTTCAGAGCGTTGCCGGTGTCGGCCTTGGCTTTAGGCTTCGGCTCGCTTTTTCCTTTGGTGTCGGTTTTACCCTTTGCCTTGGGCTCGCCCTTGGGGGCGGCCTGTGCCTCGGCTGCTGCCGTCTGTTCGGGCTGCGCCTCCGGCACGGTTGTATTTTTGGTTTCGTCGCTCATGTCGTTTTGCGTTTTTTGAGTTTATATCATCGATTTATCGCTTCGCTCTGCGAAGAATTATGTACCCGGCTGCTGTTAGGATCATTATTGCCGCGGCCCATGCCGCGCCCTGTTTCATACGCTCCCACAGGCCCGGGGATTTCGTGGCCGTCACTGTCACCTCGTCAAGCGTTCCACCTTGGTAAGTGGCCGCGCTCTCCGCCTCGGTCGTTGTGCTGCTCTGTCCGGCTTCGGTCGCCCGGCTTTCCTCGGCGCCGTTCTCGCGGTGCCGCTGTCTGATCCGGGCTTTGACCGGCGGCCTGCCCGTGGTGCTGTCAGTCGGCTGGGTGGTGTCGTAGACCTCAATCTCCGTCACCGTCTCCCCCTGCCGCTCCTTCCGGCTCGTCAGGGTCGCCGCGTGCTGTTCCTCGCTCCGGCTTTCGCTTTGCTGGGTGGTGCCCATTTGTTCCGTTGCCTCGCTTATCTGTCTGCCGGACTCCGGCCGGTGTGAGCAGCAGCTCGTATTTGACAGGGCAACGGTCAACATGAGGACAGCCCCAAATGCGCTCCAACGCGCTGTTAAGCCTCTGCACATCATTCCTTAAATTCGTTATTTCGGCTTTGAGCGGCGGAACAATACTCTCCATAAGTATGTCCGAAGCCTTGCGCACGTTCTCCAGCTCGTGGCTCTTGACCTCGGCGAGCTTGTCTTTCATCTCGGCCCGCAGCGTGTCAAGTTCAATGCGGTATTTTGCGCGCTCCAGCTTACGCCCTACCCATGCCCCTAACGGGGTAGCTATCGCCGCAACAAGCGCCGACACTATGATAGTTATTATTTCGCCGCTCATTCATTTTTTCAAATGCTTTGTCGGCTGCGCTCGGCATAGCCGGAACAAGTTCCGCTCTGCTCTCGCTGGCACGACAATTCATGCTGTTACTGTTTAATGCCCACTGTGGTGAGCCAAGTTTTTACCTCGAAGCAAGGGCAAGCCTTGATCCATTCCCAAGGCTCTACCGTGCCGTTGACGTTAAGGTCGGGGGAGTAGTCGCGGTGTCCTTTAACCTTGGCACCGGGATATTTTCCGAGCAGTTCTTTGACAAGCCGCGCCATTGCCGCTTTTTGTGCCGCGGTGCGCGTGTCCTTGGGCTTGCCGTTCTTATCCACGCCGCCGACGTATGAAACGCCAATGCTGTGCGCATTGTGGCCGGTGCAGTGCGCCCCGATAATTGACTCGTCGCGCCCTTTGTGGATTGTGCCGTCAAGGGCAATTATATAGTGATAGCCTATATCCTTGAAGCCTCGCGCAAGGTGTCCGGCTTTGATACTTGCCACTGTCACCGCCTTGCCCTCGGGCGTGGCGGTGCAGTGCAGTATTATGTCGGTTATGGTGCGCTTTCGCTGAGCTGTCACCACGCCCAGCGCGGCCCATGTCTTGGCGCCCACTATGCCGTCGGCGGTCAGCCCCTTGCGCTTCTGGAAGTCGCGCACGGCTTCCTCGGTTATCGGCCCGAAAATTCCGTCTTGTGCAAGGTTTAATTTACCCTGCAAAGTCTTGACTTCCGCGCCTCTGCTTCCTCGTTTTAGTGTCGTCATTCAGCTTTTACGATATTTAGGCACCGGCCGGAGCGCTCACGATTGCCGCGCGGCTCTTGGTCTCGCTCAGGGGCAGACAAATGCCGTACTGGTCAAAGTTCACGAGGCTGCGGTGGTAGAGGGGATCGTTCTTGGCCTCGCTGTGATAGAACACCGTGGAGCCGTAGGCTTTCATCATACGGCCGGCATAAAATGCCACACTGGCGCGCGCGTCGGTTGCCTTGGGGAGCGCGCCCCATGCGAGTTTTACCCCGGTGCTCATGGTGTAGTAGGGGGTGCCGTCATATTCGTATATGTCGAAGCCATACAGGCGGCAAACCTTGCCCTCGGTCTGGTTGATGTTGTAATGCTCTTTGAATTTCTGTTCGGTCTCGAGCAGGTCGTTCACATGGTCGGAACAGAGCACCAGCACGCGGTCATTGCCGGGGATACCCATTTTGTCAAATTCGCGCTTGAGTGTAAGCAGGTCGGCAAAGGTCATTTTCTTGCGGGTGCCGTCGCTCGCGCCGGTGGTCTTGATTACGGGCACATCGGTAGCCTGCTTGTCGGGCGCAATTGAGTGGATGGCTCGCTGGGCGATTTTCTCGCGCAGTGCGTCGCGGTGGCGTTCCTGAACGCTCGCCATTTTGTCGTAACTCAGGGCGTGCAGCTCGTCATCGGTCACGGGGGTGGCCTCGGTGCTGAATTTGCTCAGGCTTATGGGCTTGTCGGCGTCGGTCAGGGCTGTGATTGCAAGGGGGTAAGTCGTGTTGTCAACAAGCACGGCGGGGTCGCCTCCGATTGCGACAAAGTGGATTACATCTTGGTTCACATACTGGTTATAACTGCGAATACGCTGCATCCACCCCAATGCCTCGGGAGCGGTGCGGAACGCTTTGATCATCTCGCCGGTCCATACCTCGGTCAGCACACCGGCGCGGAGCGCTCCGGTGGGGGCGGCGTGACCCATTGCAAGGGCCAGAACGTTGCCGGCTATAGCTCCGGCTTCGGGAGCGCAGCCGATTGCCACGGCACAGGTCGCCCCGGCGGCTGCATTGAACGCTACAGCCATAACCATGCAAGTGACAAGGCCGAGCACTTTCTTAATGAATTTTGAAGGTGTCATTACTGTTTTTATTGGTTGTTTCTTTATTCGATTTTTTGGGTTATTCGCTCAGACGCGGGCAGTCGACGCCGTATTCCTCTTTGTAGAGGCGCATATACTCCTGCGGCTGCTCTTTGCGAAGCTGCAACAGTTCATTTTCGGGCACCTCGCTGAGCTTCTTGTAGCTCTTGGCCGGGGTCTGTCCGGCGCCGGGGGTCGGGGCTGTCTCTTTGCTGAGTTGGATTGTGTCGGTGGGCTTCATCTGCTGCGGCATTGCCTTGAATGTGTCGGCCAGCATTGCCACCCCGGCGCTCTTGCCTAACTTGATAAAGTGGTCGCGCTGCTCGGCAAGGATCTTGCGGTCGGCGATTGCTTGGTCCACGGTCTGCGTCACTGCTGCGAGTTGCAGACTGTCGGCGCTGTCGGCCTTTGTTTTCATCAGGTTCAGCGCGGCGGTGATCTGTTCGTCTGTCGCGCCCTCGGGAAGTCCGAGGAGCTGTAACTGTTCTTTGTTCATCTCTTTTTTATTATTGGGGTTTTCGATTGGTTTCTCCTCGGTATCCTCCGGAGTGTCGGGAGTGGCTGCCAGTGTCAGCAACGGAAGCGCCGGGCTGTCCTCTCCAGCCGCAAGTTTCAGCAGCTGGGCGTCTGCCCCGCACAGTTGCAGCGCGTCGTCATTACTGCCAATATCCACAATGCTGACCTCCACAAGTTTGCACCGGGTCACGGTCTCGCGCGTCTGCCCGGGCAACACGAGCGCCGGGTCGGGGCTGGTCTCCTGTGGCTCCAGTCCGGCCGAAGCCATGCGCAAAAAGCCGTTTTCCCACTTGCACTCTATCTGCTTGGCGAAGTCGTCGGCTTGGTCAAATACCGGCGTACCTATCAGCTTGCCGTCCTCGATCCTCAGGTTCTCCATGCGGCCAATCGGCATATCCTTGCCGTTCCATGCCCTACGGTGCATCCACAGCAAAACCGGGTTGCGCTCGTACTGGCTCAGGTCTATGCCCGAAGTAAGCACGCGCGTGCCGTAACTGTTCACGGCTTCGGTGGAAATTATTACATCTTTCATTGCGGTTGTCTGTTGTCTTAAAAAAATGCCCGGGCATGGGGCGCGATGGTGGGTGGAGGGCTGGGTGGTGCTCCGTGCCCGGGCGGCTTCTTTTGGGGCTTCCTGTCTTTGTCGGCAAAAACCTTATTGCCTCAGGTCGCCCCGGTCTCGTCATTGTACTCTATTGGTTGTGGCGGCGGCGGGAGTCGAACCCGCGACCTCCGGGGAATGAGCCCGGCGAGCTACCTCTGCTCTACGCCGCAGTGTATGGCTGTAAGTCGTTCAGCGCTGCAAAATTGGCTATTGTTCGCCGCCCTCCAAAAAAGTCTGTAAATCTTTTACAAACTTTTTTACTGAGCCGCTGTTTTGAGCCAATTTTGCAGCGTAAAAAGGTGCGCCACAGCTTGTCGCGCCTGTAACCATATAAATTTTATTACGTATGTAACCGTGCCTTTTGGCACGCTTTGCACCTCTAAAAATCAAAATTATGGCAAAGTAACCGTGCCACCGGCACGCTTTGCTCCTTAAAAAGTAAACTATGGCAAAGAATGGCAACTAAAAAAGAACGCGAACAGCAGCGCGAGCACGCCCGGCTGCTCTTTATGCAGGGGGAGCCCCAGAAGTCTATCGCCGAAAAGGTCGGAGTGTCAGCCCAGACAATTACAAAGTGGGTGGCCGACGGGGGCTGGGAACAGGCGCGCGCCGCTGCTAATATCACGCGCCCGGAGCTGGTTAACAAAATCCTTAACAGCATTAACGTGCTGCTTGAGGATTTGGCGACCGACCCGTCGCCGGAGAAAACAGCCGCGAGTGCTGACAAGCTCGTTAAGTTCGCCGCCACGGTTGAACGCCTCGACAAAAAGACCTCAGTGGTTGACGTTATAGAGGTTTTTATGGCTTTCAGCAAGTGGCTGCAATACCGTATGAGCTTCGACCCCAATGTGACACCCGAACTGCTCAAAACAATAAACCATTATCACGACCTCTTCATCTCCGAAAAGTTAAAGGAAAGTTTTTAACACATGACAAAAGCGGAATTAAAAAAAGCGATTGAGGAGTGGAAGCAGCATTGTGAAACGGTGCAGGCCGCCACCGCTGTAAACATCAGCGAGACCCCCGCGCAGCGCCTCAGACGCATTGCGCGCCTGCGCTCCGATTATGCCGCCTTTGTGGATTATTACTTCCCCCATTGGACCGTTAACCCGGAGACCGGCAAGTCAACCCCCTGCGCCTCGTTCCATATCGACGCGGCTAACAAAATTAAAAGCAACCGCAATTTCAAAGGGGCTTTCAAGTGGCACCGCGGCGCGGCAAAGTCAACAAACATGGACGTATTTGTCCCCATGTGGCTAATGGCCGACGACCTCTGCCGCGACCGCGAAGCTGGCCGACCGCAGGGGAGGCAAATTAACGTTATGGTTATTGTCGGCAAATCTGAGGACAACGCTAAAACACTGTTGGGCGACATTCAGGCCGAATTACAATATAACCAGCGTTACATCGCCGACTTTGGCGAACAGTACAACGCCGGCAACTGGCAGGACGGCGAGTTTGTCACGGCCTCCGAAGTGGCATTTTTTGCCCGTGGCCGCGGTCAGTCGCCGCGTGGTCTCCGCTACCGTTCCCACCGCCCTGACTACATTGTGATCGACGACCTCGACGACGACGAACTGTGCGAAAGCCCCGCCCGCGTCTCAAAGCTCTTTGACTGGGTGCGCTCGGCTCTGTTCGGCACTCTCGACGGCGGCCGCGGTCGCTTCATCATGGTTGGCAACCTCATTGCCAAAAATTCGGTGCTCGCCAAGTGGTGCGACATCAAAAGCGTGCAGGTTACAACGGTCAACATCTACGACCGTAACGGCGCTATTTCGTGGGCCTCCAAATGGACCCCTGAAGAAGTGCGCCAGATTGAGGACGTGGCCGGTTATCGCGCTTTTCAAAAGGAATACATGAATAACCCAATTATTGAGGGTGCGGTGTTCCGCAACGACTGGATCCGCTGGGGCAAGCGTCCGGCTTGGTCCAAGTTCTCAGAACTGGTGCTATATATCGACCCCAGCTTCAAGGGCTCGACAAAAAACGACTTTAAGGCGGCCAAGCTCTGGGGAAAAGCCGGGACCTCCCTTTGGTGCCTCCGCGCTTTTGTCCGTCAGTGCTCCGTGGCTGAAATGGTCCGCTGGTGTTACGACCTCTTTGACTGGGCGCGCTCGCAAAATATCGCCGTGCGCTGGTATATGGAGGCCAATTTTATGCAGGACACCATCCTCGACGAGTTCCGACGTGAGGGCGACCTGCGCGGCTATCAGCTACCCATTACCGGCGACAAGCGCAGAAAGCCCGACAAGTTCCAGCGCGTGGAAGCGGTCAGCCCCCTGTGGGAGCGCGGCTTCGTCACTTACGACGAGACGCAGCGCGACGACCCCGACATGCTCGCCGGCATAGACCAGACCCTTGCTTTTGAAAAGGGTATGCGCGGCCACGACGACGGCCCCGACGCCGACGAGGGCGCTATCTGGATTTTACAGCGCGACACGCGCCAACGAAATATTGTTAATTCGGTCTCCATTGGCATGAGGCCAAACGCTAAAAATGTATCATGGTAAACCGGCTTGCCGCTTTGCTTCCTCTTAAAATAAACTATCATGCAAAGAATTTTCGACTATCTCCGCGCACGCCTCTTTGACCTGCGCAAAAAACGCGCCATTAAGCAGGCGCGCCGCGACGCCGCCACCTATGGCAAAAAATTTATTGTTGTCGTCTGGGACAAACACCCGGTCTGTGTCTCAATGCAGGCCGTGAAAACTTTGATCCGTCAGCGCCGCCTCGTCGGGGTCACTCCCGAAAAAATACAGCAGCAGGCTATTTTTGTGGCGTTCCCTCCCTCTAAAAATTCCCGCCCATGTTCCTGACAATAGACGACTACCGCGCTGTGTGCGACGACTACGAGTTCCGCGTCATTTCCCAAAATGGTGAGGTGCGCGCCGGAGCCGAAGCCGCCGCATTTGAGCAAATCGGCTCTTATCTCCGCCACCGCTACGACATTGACCGCGCCCTCTCGGCCTCCGGCTGCTGCCGTAACGCAATGCTTGTGCAGTGTGCCGTTAATATCTCCCTGTGGCTTATGGTCCACCGCCTGCCCCAGAATATGGGCCACGAGCGCCGCGAGTGTCTCTATAACGACGCTATAAAGTGGCTGCGCGATATTCAGGCCGGCAAAGCCTCCCCGGATCTCCCGGTCTATCAATCCCCCGACGGCTCCGGCGACGACCTCCGCAACCCTGTGCGCTGTGGCTCCATGAAGCCCAGCCGTTACGACTGGTAAAACCATTTAACACCCATTAAACACCGTTTAACCCATGTTTAAGTTATGCGCAAAAGTTGAGATTTCCGGCGACCGCTCGTGGTCGCTTGATTTCGTGACCGCCGTTGAAATTACACGCGACACCGAAAAACTGACAACCGAAGCCAAAATAACACTGCCTAAAAAAATGAAGTGGGACGGCTCGGCTGACATTCCTGTGCGCCGTGGTGACTCCGTGCGCATATCTCTGGGCTACGACGATAATTTACAGCTTGCATTTGTCGGCTATGTCCGTGACGTGGGCTTCAAAACGCCCATTGTCATAACGTGCGAGGACGATATGTTCAGGCTCAAACAAATGCCGGCTGTTAAAAAGGCTTACCGCTCCGTAACACTCGAAACACTGCTCAAGGATCAGGGCATTACTTACCGGCTCAACATCATGGGGGAGCAGTCTCTTGGCGCCTACCGCGTCACCGCCGACACCGTGGCCTCTCTGCTTGGCAAACTGTCAGAGCAGGGCGTGCGCTCCTTTTTTCGCTATGAGAACGGCGAGCCGGTGCTTTACTGCGGTGTGCTCTTTGAACGCAACTCCACCCCCTCGCAAGTGTTCAAAACCGGGCTTAACATCATTTCAGACCAGAGCCTCCAGCAGCAAAAGGCCGAAAATATGCGCCTGCGCGTTAAGGCGGTAAGCCTCATGCCGGATAATAAAAAAATCAAGGTTGAGGTCGGCGACGCCGACGGCGAACACCGCACGCTCCACACCTACAACAAAACCGAAAGCGAGTTAAGGGCGTGGGCCGAACAGGAAATTAAACGACTTAAACGCGACGGCCTCACCGGCTCTTTTACGACTTTCGGGGCTTCGCTTGTTGACTGCCTCGACGCTATCGGCTTAATTATCGACGGCAAAAAGGCCGGAGTCTATCAGGTCAAAAAGAATGTAATTAAATACGGCACATCCGGCTACCGTCAGGAAATAACGCTCGGGCTGCGTGTCGGCGACTAAATAAACAGTTATGGCAGATTTACGAAATATCATCAGAGAACTGGCAAAGCCCGACGGCGAGACTGTCGCGCTGGTCTGCACCGTGGACGCCGTGGACGAAAAAGCCCGCACAATCGACTGCACCCCGCTTAATGAGGGCGCCCCGTTGCTCGGGGTAAATCTCCAAGCAAATCAGGGTGCGGATTACGGTCTTTGGCTTTATCCGGAAGTTGGCAGTTTTGTTATTGTCGGCTTTGTGGCAGACGGTGCCGCCGGGGTGGTTCTGAGCACTGAGAAAATCAAACAGGCCGAAGTCGTCATCGGCGAAACCTCCGCAGTCATCGACGCCGACGGCTGCCGTATTAAAACCGCCAATATGTCCGCCGACATCAACGCAGACGATATAATTTTTAACGGTGGCAAACTCAACGGTCTTGTTAAAATCGACGACCTCACAAAACGGCTTAACACAATCGAAAACGACATCAACAAGCTAAAGGGTATTATGGCCGCTTGGACTCCTGTTGCTCAAGACGGCGGCGCCGCTCTTAAAACTGCCGTTGCCGACTGGAGCGCCGACACCCTTTTGCTGACAAAGCGCAGTGATTACGAAAACGAAAAAATAAAGCAATGAACGGACTACAGATAGACACAACAACCGGCGACCTCCTTGTCGCTCCCTCCGGCGCTCTCATCGCCCCGGCTGATTCTTTCATTGCTGAATTTGTCATCCGCTCGCTCCGTGGCGACATCAAGGAACACCCCCTCCTCGGTGCCGAAGCTCCCCTAATGCTCGCCGGCACCCCCGACCCGTTCTGGCCGGGCAACACTAAAAAAATGCTGCAAGCCTGCGGCCTCCCTGTCTCTAACCTCACACTATCCCCCGACGGGGTGGTTATAATCTCTTAGCCTATGCAGTTTATTGTCTCAGACCGCCAAACACTACTCGACGCCGCCGTTATCGCGCTTGGCTCTGTCGTCGGTGTGTTCGCCCTCGCTCAGCGCAACGACATCAGCATAACGGCAACACTCGCCGACGGCCTCCCGCTCTCTTTTGAACTCGAGGACGTAGTGGACCCGGCTGTCCGCTCGGCCTATGCCGTGCAACACATCAGCCCCGCGACCGACATACCCCGCGCCGATTATCTGGAGT
>JAXJVW010000318.1:0-16420 GCA_036308365.1 Muribaculaceae bacterium | reverse complement strand
CCCTCGGAAATCGCCGACAACTTCCGAACCGCCACACTCGACCTCTACGCCGTCACATCCGACAAAAAAACCGAAGCCGCCGGCGTATGCCGCGACTTCTACATCTACGGCTACGACTACTCGGCACCGGCCGACACAATAGCACCCTCAATCGACAAATTCTTCCTCAACCACTCATCATTCACCAACGGTGCATCCGTCAACGAATCACCCACAGCCATAGCCTACATCTCCGACAACGTAGGCATCAACCTCTCAAACGCCGGCATTGGCCACCAGATGATAATGTGGCTCGACGGCTCACGCAGCTTCAACGACGTGTCAAACTACTACACACCCGCCGTCGACGGCTCACCCGCCGGAACAATTGCCTACCCCCTCGAAAACCTCACCGACGGACACCACACCCTGCGCCTCAGAATCTGGGACACCTCCGGTAACAGCCACGAGACAACAATAGAATTCAACGTCGTCACCGGACTCCCCAGCGAAATACTCTCAGTCACAACCGACGCCAACCCCGCAACAGTCGAAGCCAACTTCTACCTGACCCACAACCGCCCCGACGCCATGGTCACCATAACCATGGAAATCTACAACATGCTCGGACAACGCGTGTGGTCATCGCAACAATCAGGCCGAAGCGACCTGTTCACATCATTCCCCATCACATGGAACCTGACCGACATGTCAGGCCGGCGCGTCGTCCGGGGCATCTACCTCTACCGCGTCACCATGGTCGGCTCCGACGGCTCCACATCAAACTCCGTGACGAAAAAAATAGCCGTCGCCGCCGGATGACATCCAAACAGCCTCAAATCAAAACCGGCCGCACCCGCTCCGCAGCCTCTTAACATTTTTTGAACCACAGACACAGCATTTTAACCACACATTATAGCTGTGTCTGCCCAAAAATTAGTAATTTTGCAGAAAAATTACAGTCCCTCTCCCCATCACCCCCTAAACAAACAAATCAAACACAAAACAACCATGGCCATCAGTTCCGACCACATACATGACATAATCCCCGAACCCGCCCTCCGCAGGCTACCCTGGTACCTGGCCTATGTCAGTATGCTCAAGGACCAGAACGTGGAATACGTCTCATCCACCCAGATTTCACGCGAGCTCAGCGTTGACGCCTCCCAGATAGCCAAAGACCTCTCATTCCTCAACATCAAAGGAAAAACACGAATAGGCTACGACGTGATCACTCTCGAAAAAGAACTCCAGGACTTCCTCGGATTCCACCGCTCACACAACGCCCTGATTGTGGGTGTGGGCAGCCTCGGAGGAGCGCTCATACAGGACTCCGGACTCTCAAACTACGGACTCAACATCGTAGCCGGATTCGACACCAACCCCGACATCATCGGACGGACCCTCTGCGGAATACCCGTTTTCGACGTCCATGAACTCGCACTGCGCAGAAAACAATTCAGCGCCGAAATCGGAATCATAACCGTGCCAGTCGAACACGCCCAGCAAGTCGCCGACTCCCTCATCGAAGCCGGCGTCAAAGCCCTATGGAACTACACCCCCTACAGAATTAAAGTCACCGATGACATCGTGGTGCAGAACACTTCAATCTACGCTCACCTCGCTGTGATGTACAACCGCCTGAACATCAACAAATCACGAAACACATCTCTTTAATTCTCCAAAATGAAGATACTCCTGTTCAACCGCGAAATCTCCGACAACCTAATCAATCCCGACAACCTCACATTAGTCGCGGACTCCGCACTGATGCACCCGGGAAACCCCCTCTTCATTCCCGATTTCGCCCCTGACTACATCCTCGACATAATGCCTGCGGCAATCATAAACAGGCTCGGAAAAACAATATCACGCAAATTCGCACCCCGCTACTACTCAAACATCACCTTCCTGATGCGACTCGTCCCCGTCATCGACGGAAAACCGGTCAGAAACGGCAGTGCGATGACCACAACCTTCGACAACGCCATCATACAAGGCAAACCATTCAACCTCGAAGCCCTACCCGACATCTTCACAATCAAATGTGGCGAACTCCAGTTCACCATCAACAAATCACAGCTCCACTTCGACCAGGCCATTGAAATCATTTCACGCAACATGACCCTGAAAATCGGCGACATCATCGCCACCTCACGCCTCGACCGGAGCATACCCGCCGTCATCGACTCCAAAATCGAATTATCCTCTGACTTCACAGCCGACGACATTCTGAAATTCAGAATAAAATAGACCCTAAACACCAATCTAAGATATGTCACACCGAAAAATCATACTCTCCATAACACTCCTGCTATCACTGACCTTCGCGATAACATCCGCGGCAATGACATGGAACAACAGCTCCAAACTCAACGAGGGCCGATGGGTGAAAATCAAAGTCAACGAATCAGGAATCCACCAGATAACATACGAACAGCTCCACGAACTCGGATTCGATAACCCCGATGCAGTCACAATCCACGGCTACGGCGGAAACCTGCTGTCACACAACACCTTCCAGTCGACCGACCCCGACGATCTGCCCCAGTTGATGACCCTCCACGACAACAACCGCATACTCTTCTGGGGACAATGCGAAGACAAAGTCACACTCGACAACACCCGCAAAACAAAAGTGACACGCAACCACTACGCCATGGGTGGCTACTACTTCATCACCGACTCCCAGGCCCTGCTGCCACAAACCACAATCAACTTCGGCTCAAAGACATTCAACAACTACCGCGACTCACACGTCGCGATAAACATCATCCAATCGCTCGACTTCAACCCCATGAAAGCCGGAGTTCACTTCTTCAGCAACAACATGATTGAAGACCTCGCATTAGGACGAATCAAATTCAGCATACCCGACCACGTTGACGGCACCGACGCCACCCTCAACGGATCATTCCTCGCCCACAGCACATCACCATTCACAATCAACGTCAACGGTTCACCCATATCGGTAAACCCCACGGTGATGAGCTCAAGCTACTACACCTACGACACCCGCGGCCTGTCGATCAACAACTCCCTGATCAACAACACCGCCGACATAAACCTCGAAATCACCCCTTCATCGGCCAAAACTTCATTCCTGGCCTACAACTTCATCGCCGTCAACTACACCCGGCTCAACAAACTCGGCGACCAACCCGAAATGAAAATGGCCTTCAACGTCGCCTCAACATCCGACCGTGTCAGATTCCCGGGCCAGCCCAACAACGACTTCACAGTGTGGAACGTCACCAACCCTGCCAAAATCACCCGCTATCAAACCATCGACGACCCCAACGCACAGGAAGGACAGACAGCCACACTCATCAACCTCAACAAAACAATCGTCGCATCAAACGCCTCGACATACCAATATCTGGTAGCCTTCCACCCCTCGGCCAAACACCACGACGTGGAAATCATCGGACCGGTCAAAAACCAGAACCTCCACTCGCTGTCAACCCCCGACATGCTCATAATAACCACCGACGTCTGTCTCGAACAGGCCGAACGCCTAGCCCAGCTCCACCGCCAGGAGCAAGGGATGGATGTCCACGTGGTGCTCCATCAGGACATTTACAACGAATTCTCCTCAGGCACACCAACCGTGATGGCCTACCGACGCATGTGCAAAATGTTCTACGACCGCGACAATCAAAAGTTCCGCTATCTGCTGCTCTTCGGCTCGTCGACCTACGACAACCGACTGCTCAAGCCCGAGAACCAGTCCTACACCCCCGACAAAGTGCTCCTCTCCTACCAGGTCGAGAACAACTCCTACCAGTTCAAAAACGAAACCTGCTACACCACCGACTCCTACTTCGGAATCCTCGACGACAGATCAACCGGCGACATTATCAGCGGATTCTCCGACGGCATCATGCACATGCTCATAACCATCGGACGCATTCCCGCCATCAACGAAACACAAGCGAAAATCTACGTTGACAAAGCCGAGAAATATCTCCTCGAAGGAATATCACCGCAGGCCCAGACACGCATGCTCGTATTCGCCGACGACGGCGACAAGGACGGACACCTCATCGACGCCGAAATCCTCGCGTCAAAAATAACCGACGCCCTCCCCTACAAAGTGACCGTCCGCGCCCACGACGGCATATTCCCCTGGACCGGCGGAATCAATGTCGAGGGACGCCGACAGATCATCAACGCACTGACAAAAGGTGTCGGACTGATGTACTACGCCGGACATGGCCGCCCCGACAGCTTCACCGCCGAAGCCCTATGGACACGCGGCTACGCCCAGTCAACAAAACATGAGCAATTCCCCCTGATCTACCTCTCAACCTGCGACGCATTCTCATTCGACCGTCAGGAAAACAGCATTGCCGAAAACATGCTCTTCAGCCCCGAAGGCGGCTCCATCGCAGTTATCGCCGCGGCACGAACCGTTTATAAAGACGAGAACCACGCCATGGCAATGGAATACTTCAACGAATACACCACAGCCTCCGACACCGACACCTACGCCGACATTTTCCGCAGGGCCCGCAACAACAACATCGACAACCGTCAGTATGCGCTGGCCCGGACCAACACCCACTCCTACAACTTCGGTGGCGACCCCGCGCTCCCCGCATTCCGTCCGACACACTCCGTCGACATAGCCTCAATCAACGGCAAACTGCCCGGTGAAGAAAAATTCACACTCAAACCGCTGCAAACCAACAGCATAAAGGCCACTATCACCGACAACGATGGCACTCCCGCCACCGACTACAACGGCTTCGCAACCATCACCGTCTATGAATCACCCATCACGGTCAATAACCGCTATGCCGACGGCTCAACCGGCGAAAACTGCAAAATGCCGTCCGTGCCCTGGGAAGACGACGTACTCTTCTCATCAAAAGTGCCCGTGGTCAACGGAACAATCAACGCCGACATAATCATTCCCGAGTCAGCGCGCCCCAACAAACCGACACGAATGACTATCGCCGCCGCCGACAACACCAACCGCTACCGCAACGCCATCGGCTACACCAATGATATACTCGTAGGCGACATCGACCAGCAAAACATCATCACCGATGCGTCAGCCCCCGAGATACTCGCCATGTATCTGAACGACACCGACTTCACCGACGGACAGCTCACCACCGACGAACCCGTGTTCCACGCCGAAATAGGCACCGCCAACACAACCGTCAACATCGACGCCACTCTCAACTCAGGCGTCAAACTATTCCTCGACAACACACTGTCGATTCCCGTCGAAATACACTCAGCCACCAACTCCGACGGCTCCATATCAATCAAAGCGCCCCTGTCGGCATTAGGTGAAGGCCGCCACACACTGTCGCTGACCGTCAGCGACATCTTCGGCAACAGCGCCACCGAATCAATCAACTTCCAGGTAGTCGCCCAGTCAGCCCAGATAATCCTGACCCCCGACAGCGAAGTCACCGACAACGAGGTGACATTCAACGTCGACCACACCTTCAACACCGACTTCCACGCCACACTGATCATTGAGGATCTGGCCGGAAACAGCATACGCACAATCAACAACGTCACCTTCCCCTACACCTGGGACACCACCGACTCCGACGGCAAAAGCGTGCCCGACGGCACCTACATAATAAAAACTTTCGCCAACAACCAATTAAACTTCTGCGGCTCAAACAAGTCACAGATAAGGGTTATCCGGTGAGTCGGAGCCCAATCACACCCGACGTTTCAACATTCATTTCGCTAAACCATGCTTGAGAGATTCTCACTTTTCGTCGCATCACTGACCATGCTGTCACTCTCCTTCCAATCCATGGCCCAAAACCCGCTCAACCTCATGGAGATAGAGGAGGAGCCTACGGTTGTGGCCGACACTCTGGAAATTGACACCACCCTGGTGGTGACCGACTTGATGATACCCCGCATCAACTTCTCACAGTTGGTGTTCAACCACTACACCGCCACCGACTCCACCCTTGTCAAGGGGATCGAACAGAAACTCAACAACCCGGTCTACGGATGGATCAACCGCCGCAACCTGCTCAACTCACAGGTCGCCAACCTCCAGTCATCATATTTCTTCAACAACCCAGCCGGAAACTTCTACATCGAATCGCTGCTACCCGAGCCACCCAAAGAATACCACGCCTCGGTTGACCCCTCATCGGCGAAAATCGTCATCGAGGAAAACTTCATAAACGTGTCGAACGTCAAGGACGCACCCAAATCAGTCGACATCAAGCCCGCCCACTGGCTCAAACGGTTCGCTGGATCGCTACAGTTCTCGCAAGCCTACAACTCACCTAACTGGTATCAGGGCGGCAACAACAACCTCAACGCCATAGGCCAGATCAACTACGAGGTCAAACTCAACCCCGCCTACCACCCTAACCTGCTGTTCGAAAACTCTTTCCAATATAAAATCGCCGTCAACAACGCCCCCGACGACTCAATCCACGCCTACAGCATCTCCGAAGACCTTCTGCAGATAAACTCAAAACTCGGTATCAAAGCCGCCAAACGATGGTATTACTCCATTTCAACCCAGTTCAAGACCCAGATCTTCAACAACTACAAGGCCAACACCCGCGACATGACCGCCGCATTCCTCTCTCCGGGCGAACTGAACGTCGGTCTCGGTATGTCATATTCCTACCAGAACCCTAAGAAAACCCTCACGTTCGACCTCTCGGTAGCACCACTCTCCTACAACCTCAAAACATGCATCAAGGACAATGAAATCAACGTGACCACTTTCGGAATCAAGCCGGGCCACCGCACCGTCAGCGAATACGGTTCGAACATCGAGGCGAAACTGTTCTGGAAAATGGCCTACAACATCACATACTCATCGCGGCTCTACGCCTTCTCCGACTACGGCTACGTGCAGGGCGACTGGGAAAACACCTTTTCATTCGACATAAACCGCTACCTGTCAACTCAATTCTACGTGCATCTGCGCTACGACTCCCAGACAAAACGCATCGAAGACTCACGCTGGCACAAGTGGCAGCTCCGCGAGGTGCTCAGTTTCGGCCTGAGCTACAAGTTCAGCACATTCTGATGAAACCACTCCTCTGCCTTCTCTCCATTCTGCTCCCGACGCTCCTCGCCGCCGACAATGGGTTCCGTCACTCTCCCGAGCAGCTTCAGCTGATCATCGACCAAACACCATTGACTCCCATCGAGGGGATATGGACCTTCACCCCCGACAACTCCTCAATTGCCATAATCCGGCAACCGGGAAGCACCCTCGAAACCGGCCCTGTGTCATTCAACATCTACCTCTTCTCATCAGTGTCGTCAACCGTGGAGTCAGGAACCTTGATAGGCACACTCCGCGCCACCTCCGACCCGCTCAGTTTCAAAGCCTCACTGATGACTGACCCACGGTCGGCCAACTCCAAAGAGAAAAAAGTGATAATGACGCTTACCGACAACGCCCATCTATCATTCAAAAAAATGGAGACCGGACTGCGAATATCGCTCTGGCGACTCATCCCCTACCTTTTCCGGATCACCGTAATTTCAAAAAACAGCGACGACATTCCGCTCGACGGCTGCGTCAAAACCTACCCCCTGACACCGGGCGAAACCGAACCTCCACGTTATTTATGACACCCATGAAATCTCTCCTGCCGCTGATAGTGCTCATCATCACACTCACCGCACCGGCCGCCATGGCTCAGCGGACCACACGCCGTCACCTCAAACCCCGCATCACGGCCGTAACCCCAACCGACTCCACAACTACCATTGTGCCCGGCGCCGGCGATTTCAGCATCAACGGCTTCGACAAACCGATGGGCTCGACCAAGGAGACATTCCACTTCACCAACAATCTTCCCTCAACCATCACCAAGGTGTTTCTCACCATTACCTATCTCGACACTGCCAGACGTCAGCTCCACAAAGCATCGCGCAGTTTCAACGCCAGCCTGCCTCCGGGCGAAACAACTCTGGTGACACTACCCTCATTTGACCGTCAGAACTCATTCTACTACCACCTCAGCCGCAAGCCCCGCACACAGGCCACTCCTTTCGATGTCGTCATCACCGTCGACTCAATCAACGTCATCGGCTACAGCGCCGGAAGCCTGTGATTCCACCCCTGCTCAGCGAGCCAAACCGACATCGACGGCAACGGCTCTGTGTGGAATCCCTTTCTGGCCAAATCGCGGACCCAGCTGTAACGGCGCTCCAGACAATCGCAAAGCTTGTCAGCTATCTCCAGACTCCCAATGTAACGGTGACGGAACCGGGCGTACTCCACATCGCAGGAATCTTTCGGCCCTATATACCTTAAATAGAACTGACGGAAACGCTCATAATGCCCCTCATCCAACGGTCCGCGGCCAACATCCAGTTCATCGTCGGGCACAGGGGGCGACATTCCACAATCCTCCTTGCAAACCACCGGGACTATAAGTTTCGGATCATCATCCGCGTCCTTGCGGGCCGATTTCTCCAACCGTCGGCGCTCTCTCGCCTCAGCCGAACGCTTACGTTTGATCACAGCCTCATAGCCAGCCTCGAGATCATACTGTTGCTGATAACGCTCAATATTTTTCAGCACAAATTCAAACGCCACACGCTCCGCATCCGACAGTCCCGACGGTTCGGTCTCATGAAGAATATAAGCGAAAATAGCCGACATCACTCTCGACATAAACTCAGGCGACTGATTCTCCAGAATCGTCAGCCACTCTTTCTCTATGATTATCTGTTGCATAACTTTAGTTTTTTCTGCAAAGATAACCCACCGCCAACCCCATCCGACAATTTTTTATCACACTCCGCTCACTGAAAAGTGTGATATTTAACACACAAATCAGCTCATTTCCCGCTAATTCTCAGCCGTATAGCTCCACCCGTTCACAACAGTTAAATCTTCAAATTTCTCACCCCTCAGAAACATAAACAGGGGCATGCCGGAACCACCCGGCACACCCCCGTTATGAAATCAGGTCAGTGGCGACCTCTTATTTTATCAGTCCACGGTTGCGGAGCAGAGCTTCCGGACTCGGTTTGTGACCGCGGAAACGCTCATAAAGCACCATGGGATCCTCGCTGTCACCTGCCTCGAGAACGTTTTTCTTGAACGAAGCAGCTGTTTCAGCGTCGAAAATACCCTTTTCCTTGAACAGTTCAAAACCGTCGCAGTCAAGCACCTCGGCCCACAGATAGGTGTAGTAGCCTGAAGCGTAGCCGTCAGATCCGAACACATGTTTGAAGTAAGGTGAACGATAGCGATACTGAACCTCGGCAGGCATGTTGAGTTTCTCGGCAACCATACGCTCGAAGCCCATCACATCGATGCTGTCGGTGGTGTTGTTGAGCTTGCCATACTGGAGGTCGAGCAATGCTGCGCCAACAAGTTCAGTGGTGGTGAAACCCTGATTGTGGGTAGCGGCAGCCTGAAGTTTGGCAATCATATCATCAGGAATAACCTCACCTGTTTTATAATGTTTGGCATAAACCTTCAGCAATTCAGGTTCCATCGCCCAGTGTTCATGAATCTGTGAGGGGAGCTCAACGAAGTCACGGTCAACATTTGTGCCGCTCTGACCACGGAGACGCACCTGTGTGAGCATGCCGTGCAGACCATGGCCAAACTCATGGAACATTGTCTCAACCTCATCGAGAGTGAGCAGTGCGGGAGTGTCACCCACAGGTTTTGAGAAGTTACCGACATTGTAGATAACCGGACGTGATGAATTGCCCTCGCGGTCCTTCCATTCACCCTTGAATTCGCTCATCCATGCACCCTGGCGTTTTGAGGCGCGGGGGAAATAGTCGGTCATGAACACAGCGACATGGTTGCCCTGCGCATCCTTCACGTCATAAACCTTTACCTCAGGGTTATACTTGGGAGCATCGGGCATTTCGGTGAAAGTCACGCCGTAAAGACGTTCAGCCATTGTGAAGATACCCTTGCGGACAGAATCGAGCGGGAAATATTCGCGCACTTTGCTCTCCTCCAGATCATATTTTTTCTGGCGCACCTTCTCTGCGTAGTAATAATAGTCGTAGGGCGCGATGGTGAATGTGTTACCCTCCTCATTTGAAAGAGCCTGCATTTCAGCAACTTCCTCCTTCACACGGGCTATTGCGGGAGTCCATATCTTCATCAGCAGATCCTCAGCGTTTTTGATGCTGCCGGCCATAACGGGCTCAGTCATGTAAGAACCGTAGTTCTCATAGCCAAGCAGAGCGGCCTTTTTGGCGCGGGCGTTGAGAATTTTGTTGATTACGGGAGCATTGTCATATTTGCCTGATGAAGCCAGTGAGGTATACCCCTCGTACATCTGCTTGCGAAGGTCGCGTGAGTCAGCATACTGGAGCACCGGCAAACGGCTGGGAGCGTGGAGTGTGAACACCCATTTTCCCTCCATGCCACGGTTTTTGGCCTCTTCGGCGGCTACAGCCACGTTTGATTCGGGCAGACCCTTGAGCTGAGCCTCATCCTCAACCACAATCGCGAACTCATTGGTCGCGTCGAGCAGATTCTTGTTGAATTTCTGATACAGACCGGTCAGCTCGGTGTTGAGAGCCTTGAGCTGTTCCTTGTCAGCGTCGGAGAGCAGAGCGCCGTTACGCACGAACGACTTGTAGTATTTGTTGACCGAACGTTTCTCATCAGCCGCCAGGCCCAGTGAGTCACCATTCTCATAGAGATATTTGATTCGGCTGAACAATGCCGGATTCATTGAAACCTCATCGCTGTGGGCCGACAGTGCGGGCTCAAATTCCTCAGCCACAGCAACCAGCTCATCTGATGAATCACTCTCGGTAAGGGCGAAAAAAACGTGCGTCACCTTGTCGAGAATCTCGCTTGACTCCTCAAGAGCCAAAATGGTGTTGTCAAACGTGATTTCCTCCTGTGCCAGAATAGAATCGATTGCGGCGTTCTGCTGCTCGATTCCCGCCTGAAGCGCGGGCATGTAGTGTTCGGTTTTGATTTTATCGAACGGAGGTATCTCATAAGGGGTGTCATAAGCCGAAAGGAACGGATTCTCGTCCGCTTTCTTCCCCTCGCAACCTGTGGTCACAGCACCTATTCCCAGGGAACACACTGCTGCCATAATTAAAATTTTTTGTTTCATTTTGCTGTTATATAAAGGATTTTATTTAACTTTGCATCGGTTTTCAACTTTTCTGAATGAACCATTATCCTGCGAAGGATGTTTTAGAAGTATATTTTACATCACATTTTGGGATGTAGATTGATGTTTAACTAAAAACGATTCGTTATGAAAAAGTTTTTTAAACGTGCGGCTGTCTGGTATTTCACCACATGCTCTACAATTTACGCAAATGCATGATCCATCAAGGTAAACAATCCGCCCAAACGGGTTGACAAATAATCCGGATGGATTTTTCCGAGACACTTATCATTTAGTTTTTAACGCTATCCGCAAAATCAGTGAGGGTAGCTTTTTTTATGCCGCACCGCAAGCCGGCTGTCTCAATAAACGGTGAACGTGTGGGAGTTCAGGCACGTGTTGCCATACCATATCTCAAGCCTGTAGGTGCCCGAGGTCCAGTTTCCGCTGTTCGACCAGCCCCAGCCACCCATCTCGAGTTCATTGCCTGAGCCACTCACAATCTCGTAGTCGGCACCCTGGCTGAAGCCGCGGGGTGAGGAGTCGCCAGCGATGATCGATCCGTCCGGACGTATCCACTTTGTTTTGAGCATACGCTGGCCGTCGATGATGCCGTAATATTTAATTTTAGGTTTAAGATATTCAGCCTCATAGGAATAAATCGTGCTGCCGTAGTTGGTGATAATCTCATTGTCCTGATGCACATTGCCTATCTCCACCGAGTTGATGATCAACGGATACGATGAGCCGATGCGCTCGGTCAGCGAGCCCAGCGCCGATTCCGCGGCCTCTTTCTCGGCGGTCAGTTCTACCTGTTGCTGACGGAGCATGTCTACATCATAGTTAAGCGAGTTGATCGTTTCCTCCTGGTCAAGCGTCGCCATCAACATGGCCAACCCGAATAACAGAAATGCGACAGTCGTAAGCCCAAGAATGGCTATGGCAATCCAATGACCCAGAGTGGAACGTTCCTTATAAACCACCCTGTCAACATATTTAACCGTCACCGCAGGTTGGGGTTGCTGCACCTCCGGCGGGTTATTCCGGCCTCTGTCCGTTCCGGGAATCTCAAATTCTGACATAAATTAAATATGGGCTAAAATATTGATAATGAATCGATTCTAAATATTTTTCACAAAGATAGCACATTTTTTTCATTTTTCGTTGTAACTTTGTTTCAAAATTTGCGTCTAACTATATAAATTCGTCTAACTATATAAATTAGTGTCATTTTAAGAAACTGATCAATCACCTATCAAAACGTTATCGCTGACGGCCACGCGGAAATCACTATTAATTTAATGACCGCAACGCCATCCCAAACAGTAACAATCACATATCAATATCATAAATTATGAACAAATTCTTCACACGCGCTCTGATGCTCGTAGCTGCCGTGATAGCCTTCGCGACCGCGGACTGCCGCGCCCAGCAGATGCCTCCGATTCCCGTTGACGACCAAGTCAGAATCGGCAAACTCCCCAACGGATTGACCTACTACATCCGCCACAACGAAAACCCCAAAGGACAGGCCGATTTCTACATCGCTCAGAAAGTAGGCTCAATCCTTGAAGAAGAAAACCAGCGCGGCCTGGCCCACTTCCTCGAACACATGTGCTTCAACGGAACAACCAACTTCCCCGGAAACCAACTGCGCGACTGGCTCGAGTCAATCGGCGTGAAATTCGGCTACAACCTCAACGCCTACACCTCAATCGACGAAACGGTCTACAACATATCAAACGTGCCCATCGCCCGCGAATCGGTTCAGGACTCCTGCCTGCTCATTCTCCACGACTGGGCCAACGACCTCACCCTCGACCCCGAGGAAATCAACAAGGAACGCGGTGTGATCCATGAAGAATGGCGCCGCTCAATGGTGGGACAGATGCGTATTCTGGAAAATCTCCTCCCCGTGGTATACCCCGGAAGCCGCTACGGCTACCGTCTGCCAATCGGAATCATGGAAGTGGTTGACAACTTCCCCCCGCAGGCAATCCGCGACTACTATGAAACATGGTATCGCCCCGATCAGCAGGGCATAGTTGTTGTCGGCGACATCGACGTTGACCGCATCGAAGGCAAAATCAAGGAAATGTTCTCAGGCATAGAAATGCCGCAGAACGCCAAAACCCGCGAATACTTCCCCGTTGACGACAACAAAGGAACCATCTACGCCATTGGCCGCGACAAGGAACAGAGCAACACCATCGCCCAGCTGATGTTCAAATACGACGCTACGCCCGACTCTGCAAAAACAACATTGGACTACATGGTTCAGGACTACGTGTTCGACATGATCGTTTCAATGCTCGACAACCGTCTCAATGAAATCGCACAGTCACCCGATGCCCCCTTCGCCATGGCAGGGGTCAACAACGGCGAATTCTTCGTGGCTAAAACCAAAAACGCTTTCTCGCTGGTGGCCATCGCCAAAGGCAACGACGTGCGTCCCGCAATGGAAGGCGCCTACCGCGAACTGCTCCGCGCTGTCCGCGGCGGCTTCACCATCTCGGAATATGAACGCGCGCGCAACGAATACATCTCAAAAATCGAAAAACAGTTCAACAACCGCGACAACATCGAATCTGAGAAATATGTTCGTGAGTACGTTCGCCACTTCATCGACAACGAACCTATCCCCGGCATCGAAAACGAGTACAAAATCATCAACATGATAGCGCCCAACATCCCCCTGGAAGCTATCAACGCCACTCTCAAACAAATCGTCACCGACGACAACAGAGTGTTCCTCGCAATGATGCCCGAAAAAGAGGAAATCTACTTCCCCTCTGAAGACGACATGAAAGCTGTGTTCGCTGCCGTCGACGCCGAAACCATCGAACCCTACGTCGACGCCGTAAAAAGCGAACCCCTCATTCCCGAACTCCCCGCGGCCGGCAAAATCGTTTCTGAAACAACCGACTCCCGCTTCGGAACTACCGAAATGACCCTCTCAAACGGTGTCAAAGTCATTGTCAAACCCACAACCTTCAAACAAGACGAAATTCTGTTCGAAGCAATCGCCAAAGGTGGCTACGCCGACTTCAGCGACGACATGGCGGCCTCAATGATCTTCTGGCCCTACATCCTCCAGTCAGGTGGCCTGGGCGACTACAACAACATCGACATGCAGAAATATCTCTCAGGCAAACAGGTCAAAGTGGAACCCGACTTCGGCAACTACGAACGTAGCCTGTCAGGGCAGACAACCGTCCGCGACCTCCCCACCGCCATGGAACTCATCTACATGAACTTCACAAACTTCGCCATCACTCCTGAAGAATATGAAGCCACTCAGAAACAGTTCGCCGGACTGATCCAGAACCAGGAATCAACACCCCAGTACATCTTCGGCCGCGACTACATGGAGTCAACCTTCAAGAGCGCGCGCCGTCGTCCGATCAGCGCCGACATCATCAACAAAGCCAGCCGCGAACAGATTCTTGACCTCACCAAGAAAATGACCGCCAACGCCGCCGACTACACATTCGTCTTCGTGGGCAACATCGATATGGAATCTTTCCGTCCCATGGTTGAGCAATACATCGCCACCCTCCCCGTCGACGCAGCCGCCTCACTGACCGACACCAAGATCAACCCCGACCTCATCCCCAACATGGGCAATCTGAATTCTGAATTCACCACAGCCATGTCAACACCCCAAACCTGGACCGCGATATCGCTGGTCGGCAACATGCCCTACACCGACAAAAACCGCCGCGTAGCCTTCATCGCCGGTCAGATTCTCGGCAACCGTCTGCTCAAACAGGTGCGCGAGGAAATGGGTGCCACCTACTCTATCGGCGCACAGGCCTCAGTGTCACGCACCAACAGCGGATGCAACACAATGGTGGTGTCACAATTCCCCATGAAACCTGAAATGCGCAAGGAAGTGCTCGACTTCATCGCCCAGGAATTCAACAACATGACATCAACCGTAACCGACGAAGAAGTGGCCACCCAGGTTGAATTCCTCGTGAAGACATCAAAGGAGAACCTCGAGAAGAACAACGCATGGCTCGGAGCCATCACCGGCTACGCCCTGACCGGAGTCGACACCTGGAACGGTGACATCGAACTCCTCCAGTCAATCACCAAAGATGACATCCAGAACTTCATGAAAGAACTCCTCAACCAGGGCAACTACCACGTAGTGACCCTCGACCCCGAAAAGTAACAGTTAGAAATTCATACAATGACATCATTTTAACATTTTACAGAAGGTAAGTATTAATCTCTCGGTAAAAATTTAAATGAGTCCAAAAGCATGGGATGCTTCTCGTTCCGAAACGGGGAGCATCCCTGTTTTTTCCCTGCTCTTCACCTCCCTTTACAACATCTTCACCCCATATATTCAGTCAGGCGAAGAAAAAATAGCGTTAACAAGTGTTAAACAAGGTGGTTCAGCTGATTTTTTTTCTTTTAACAAAATTTCTTCTAACTTTTTTTGTTACATTTGAAGCAGAAAAACTAACATAAAACATATTTTTACGAACTAACATAATGAGTTATCTAAAGTTTGACAAAAAACTGATGATAAATCTCGAACAGTCATTGCCCAAGGAAATGCTGCGAACCAATCGAGCCGGTGCCTATCACTGCACCTCGATTGTAGACTGCAACACCCGCAAACAGCACGGACTGCTCGTGATTCCGCTACCCGGACAGGAAACGTATCGCCCTCACGTCCTGTTGTCATCACTCGACGAAACCGTGATTCAGCACGGAGCGCCCTTCAACCTGGGGCTGCACCGCTACAAAGGAGGAGTTTATTCACCCAACGGCCACAAGTATATCCGCGAATTCGACTGCGACGACGTGCCCCGGACAACCTACCGAGTGGGGGGAGTGATTCTGACAAAAGAAAAAATCTTCATAACCAAGGAAAACAGAATTCTAATTCGCTACACCCTGGTCGAAGCGCATTCACCCACAACACTCTGCTTCCGTCCGTTCCTCGCCTTCCGCGACAGCAATTCGCTTTGCATCCAGAACAATGACATCAACGGAACAATGACCCCGGTCAACAACGGTGTGTCATGCTGCCTCTATCAAGGTATGCCGACCCTGTTCATGCAGTTCAGCCGCAAACCCGAATGGATCGACGAACCCAACTGGTACAACGGCATTGAATACGTCAAGGACCTCGAACGGGGTGTCCCCTACTCCGAGGACCTATATGTGCCGGGCTACTTCAAAATAAACATCAAAAAAGGGGAATCAATCATTTTCTCTGCCGGAGTAAGCGAAATCTCACCCCGTAACCTCAACAAACTCTACGAAACGGAAATCGCCACACGAACCAAACGCACCTCGTTCTTCAACTGTCTGAAAAACGCCGCGAAACAGTTCTATCT
>JAXJVW010000317.1:0-4125 GCA_036308365.1 Muribaculaceae bacterium | reverse complement strand
CTCATAATCGGTCACTTAGCTCGCTAAGCTCCCTCTTCTTCGAGAAAAATCCTCTAAAAATTTCCCTCGGATAAATATCAAAACAATTTCCACCAGTTACTTAAATAAATGTTTTCCGTTTTTATTTCACAAATATAAGTATTTTTCTTCAATGTATAACATCGGGCCATGTTTTTTTGTTCGCACGGGTCACGCCAACTCATTTCGGACCGACTGCCACGTTCAGCTGCCTTGAACGGTCAGTGTCACACGCGGTGGAAGGCGTGAGAAGATGTTTGACTTGCTACTTTTACCGGAGTGGCGACACAGCGTCAGCCGAGCGTCAGATGGAACGCTTCGCGTGGCGTGCCGTCCTGGCATATTATAACCCCGCAACGTTTGAATCCCTCACGTAGGGCGGCATTTTGCATCGGCTGATTGTCGCGGTGTGTGTCGAGGCGGATGTCGGTGGTGAACTGCCGGCAGAAGTTGATTGTAGCGGCAAGCATTCCGCCCCTTTTCCCGGAGGAGGCCATCCGGTGGATGGTTCCATAGTTGTTGTCGTTGAGCCACGCTCCGTCCTCAATCACTTCGTAGGTGGGATCAATTCCGACAATGAATGCGAAGGTCAGAAGAATGTCCCCGTCATCGTCAACCGCCACGTAGTTGTTGCCCTGAGCCATATCCTTGAGGATAATGTCGGCCGAGGGGTATCCGTTGACCCACTGCGTCAGATTGCCGTTGTCGCGCATGAACCTTCGGGCCATGTCGCAGATTTCCATTATCACCGGGAGGTCATCGGGAGTGCCTTTACGAAACGTCAGCATAGGTCATCGGGTTAATGAAAGGTTGAAAGTCAGGCCGTAGGAAGAGTTGGTGGTGGGATAGGATGATGTGGTGACCAGCGGGGTGTTCACCTGATGGTCGAAGAATGCGCCAATGGTCAGACGTTTCGACATTATGTAGCTTGCGGTGAAATTGATTCCGAGCGTGCGGCTACCGCTTGTGGCCTGTGTGTAATTGCTCTCGATACGTCGGATCAGCGCCTGGTTGTTCTGCAGAGAGAAATCGGCCTGGAGAGTGAGGTCGTTGCTGACACCTGTTTGCGAACCCTTCATTTTGAGGAAAGTGTTGAAGCCGACAATCTTGTAGCCCGCACCGAGCACGAACGCCTTGTTCGAAGCCTCCACCACCTGTCCGGCCGAGGTGTTCAGTGTTAGTGTGCGGCTGTCGCGGTATTCGGCGTTGATGCTGATGTCGTTTTTCAGTGTGACCTTAGCGCCGATCAAAGGGGCGAATTTTTCGGTGATGGCCACGGTTGAGATGTTGTAGGGCGACGACGGGATGGGCTGACCGGTGAGTTCGTCGAGGGTGAAGCCGAGGGTGGAGCCGTCGGAGCTGATCCAGTTAAGGTAGGATGAATAAGAGCCTACGGAGTAGGTGCACTGGTAGGCGTGGGTCAGTGTGAAACTCTTGAAAATGTTGCGCATGTTGCCCAGATTGATGAAGCCGTCGTAGGTGACACGCCAGTTTGGGAGAACCTCTGCAAATGACGGGAACGGATTGAGGTAGATGCTATGGGGGTCCTTGCCGGTGTATGCGGCGAGGAAAGCCGGGATTAGCACGTCGCTTCCGGTTTGGGAAACAGTGCCCACCGAGGGGTCGAACGGTGCGCCGGCATGGGGGTTGTCGGCCATGAATCCGCCGGTGGGATATGACAGGCCGGCATACTGATGTTCGACCCGCGAAGCGATGACCGGAATATTTTCCAGGAACTTCGAGAAAGCGGCCGATTGATAGCCATCCTCAGCCTTAGAGCTCTGGAAAGCTGTAGCGATGGCGCAATGCGTTTTGGTGTAGGAACCGCTGCGGGTCAACGGCATGTTCTCATACATGAACTGTATCTGGGTGTTTCGGTTGTCGGTGCGGTTCGATGTGAGCTGAATTTTCAGTCCCTTGACCGGTTCTATGTTCAGTTCGAGATTAAGTTCGTTGGTGGTTTGCCAGATGGCTGGAGAGGTTTGACCGTCGTCGGTGATGAGCCAGTCACGGTCCAAAGCTTTCTGGATATAGTCCTGACCGGTGAATCCGAACGCGAAATCCAATCCCGGCGACATAGGGCCGTAGGATGTTGACTGACCAAACACATTGCCCACGTCATTTCGGAACAACGGCAGAGTCAGTCCCTGCGACTTGCGCCAGCGCAGTGACACCGACCGTGGTGAGATGACGGCCCTTGTGGCATATTGACCAATCTCTTTCCAGAGGTTTTTCTCCTCCTCGAGGATCTCGGTTATGGTGAACTTGATGTTTTGATCGCCACGTGTGAGCACCTCGATCTGATTGGCGTCGACCACACGTGTGTTCACCTTGAACGGCGCGCCCTTGGTGGTGGCGGCGGTGATTTTCAGTTTCTTGTTACGCAGATTGTGTTTGATGAAGAGTGAGGTATCGCTTTTGAGTTTGTAGGTACGTTCAAATTTTTTGGGCTTGCGCACCACGTTGCTCTTGCGGGTGTTACTGAACCGTTTGTTCACGTTTTTCAGATAGGGGATCTTGTTGTAGAACGACTCGAAGTTCAGTCGTCCGTCGATGTTCCATGTGCTCTGGTTGGCGATGGTGTTACCCATGGTTACGTCGCCAATGGTTGCACCGCGGTCCCATCGGTAAGTTGCATTGTAGGAAGCTGACGCCGTGATGAAGTCAAGGGCCGGGATTCGGTTGAACGGAGCCTTGTACTGAGCCACCACCGACTGGTTGTAGGCCCATGGTGTGCCCATTGAAAGGATACTGCTCAAAACCGTGTCTTTCCATTGCTTGTACTCATCGGGGAACAATTTTTTGTTCACTGCGCCTGCGGTTTCCTCAATTCGCGCCGAGGTGTTTGAGTTGAATGAAAGCGAGAGACTCTTGGTCACGTTCCAACTCAATGCGAGCTGTCGGTCCCAGAGGAAATTCTTGCTCACTGACACCGGCAACTGGAACATCACATCGGTTTCCGAGCGTGTTTGCTGCTCATAGTAGTAGCGCGACATTGTGGTGAGGAACGATATGGATGTGGGGAGATAGTTCAGTTCCCAATCCTTTATGAATTTGAGGTTTTTGTTTTTGCTCTTGATGAAGCTGAACGGTTTGAACGGCTTGAAGTAAGGTGCGTAGGTATACTGGAACGAACCACGGTAGTCGTTCGTGTTTTCATACTCGGTGGTGGGATTCACCTTCGCCTGCTTGTTGAAAGAGAAGCTGATGGTGAAGTTAGCGGGATCCCATGGCATGGGGTTCTTGCTCTGGACGTCGAACTTGAGTCCGGAGATGCTGAAACTCTTCACCGTGGTCTGTTCAACGGCGAAAGAGTTGATTGAATCACGGGCGTGTTTGTCGGGGGCGTCATCGAGGGCATCCTTCAGGAGCACATCCTGGTCGAGCGGATTATACTTGGGTGAAGATTTCTCCTTTGAATAAGAATAGAACACGGGGGCCTTGAGCTTGGCTTTTTCGGGAAGGAAACGACCCATGTCAACCTGCACCGCCATGTTATATTGCGTGTAGTCATCGAGCCGGCGGTTATTGAGCGACTGGTCAACACCACCGAAACCGGCGGTTTCTACGTGTCCGCCGAAGTTCAGCTGCGCGATGTCCGACAGGCCTATGTTCACATTCGCCTTCGCGGCCCATCCGCCGGCTTCATTGAAGTCGGTGACTCTCAGTTCATTGACCCATACCGTTCCGTCCTTCACAGTCGACGAGTTGTTGCGAACACCAACCAGCATCACCCTGACATCGCTCAGCGAGGGGTTACCCATAACCGCCATGGAGTTACGTTCATTGTCGGGGTCGCGTCCGGTAAACAAAGTGGCGTAACCGACATTGCTACCCTCCTCAGCCTTGGCCCGGTTACGTTCTTTTTTCAAGTTCACCAGGTTTTGCAGGGGGAGGTTCATGAAGTTGTCCTCAGGCCACACGATGAGACGGTCGGACTGAAGTTCATTGTTATATAATCCTGCCGGAGTCAACACCAGCGGAATCTCATATTCATAGAAGTTGCTCTTGACGTCGCTTCCCAAACGGACGAAAATCGAAAGGTCACCGCTGCGGAGGTTGGTCACGTCGTCGATCAAACGTTCAGCGTGGACAAACATCTGGAGG
>JAXJVW010000316.1:0-1096 GCA_036308365.1 Muribaculaceae bacterium | reverse complement strand
ATCCAGGCCAACGTTCCCCATCCTGTAATGTATCGTAAGGCAATCGACGCCTTTGTTGAACGTTATGCTGAACGCACACCGGTGTTTTTGGCCCGCACAGGCGGAAGCGGTGAAAAAATTGAGTTCACCGACTCGCTTAAGGCTCGGCTCACGGCCATGGGTAGGGAATATAAAGAGGTGAACTTCAAGAATTTCCTCGGCCGCGACAATCTCGAGGAGTTCAATCCTGATTCCATTTCCTACGTGTTTGTGCCTGGAAGCGGAAGCCGTCAGGAATTCAATAAATTCGCTCCGGCACTGAAAAACCTCAGGAGCAGCGCCATTGATCCGGAAAGCGTTGTGCTCTATGGCTATCCTGAATATATCATTTTCCGTGGCGACAACCTCGACATGCTCCACGGACTGAGCACAACCATCTATTCCCGCTACATGTCAATTCCGGAACTCCCTGAAGTTCAGGAAATGTCAAAAAAATTCACCGAACTTTATGGACAGCCCATGGAGGAGGCCGTGCCAATGCAGGCGCTCATAGGCTACGACACAGCGCAGTTCCTTATCGAATCTCTGCGCAACAACGATGGCGCGTTCGCCGACAGCTCCATGGACTATGACGGAGTGCAGATGGGCTACTCTCTTGAAAACGTGGGCGACGGCGGAGGCCTGGTTAACGAAAATCTCTATCTGATCGAATATCGTCCCGGAGATAAAATCATAAAAACAAGGTTATGAAAAAACTTTTGTTGGCAGCGTTGGTGACAATCTTCCCGCTGGTGTCATTAGCACAGAAACATTATCAGTCACACGTTCACGTGGGTGGCCACGCCGGTGTGACAATGTCGGAGATGTCTTTCTCCCCGTCGGTGAAACAGTCGTTCACCCAGGGATTTACCATGGGCGCGTCATTCCGATACGCCGAGGAGAGACATGTGGGATTGCTCGCCGAACTGAACCTGTCACAGCGCGGTTGGGCCGAGAATTTCGAGGAAGCACCCCTGAATTATTCCCGCACACTGACCTACATTGACCTTCCTATCATGACTCATATCTTTTTTGGGGGTCGAAATTTTAAAGGTTTCATTAACCTCGGACCGCAGGT
>JAXJVW010000315.1:0-8414 GCA_036308365.1 Muribaculaceae bacterium | reverse complement strand
TGTTGCTGCTGCTGTTGCTGTTGTTGCTGGTCCTGATGGTCTTGTTGCTGCTGGTCCTGCTGTTGTTTATCTTGTTGCTGTTGTTGCTGGTCCTGCTGTTGTTGCTGGTCCTGGTTTTGGTTGTTTTGTTGCTCCTGGAGTTTTTTTTGAGCGAGACGTAGGTTTTCGCGGGCTTTGTCGTTCAGTGGGTTTTTGCGGAGCGTTTGTTTGTACATCTGAATGCTTTCCTGATAGTTTTGTGCGTTGTAGGCAATGTTTCCGAGGTTGTAGAAAGATTTTTCGAGAATCTGCGGATTCTGAGCTGTTTTTGTCAGGTTCTGGAGCATTCGTGTGGCACGGTTGAGGGGAGAGTTTTCGTTTTCCTCCTCACCGTTGGCTCGTTGCTGCAACAGGGCTGATGCTAGGTTGAAATTCGCGATTTCAGAGTTTGGGTCGATTTCGAGGGCTTTCTGGTAGTCGCGTTCGGCTTCGCTGTAGTGTTGTTCGTTGTAGTTTTTGTTTCCTTGTTTGATGAAGTTTCTGACCTGCATTGCGTCGCTACGGCGGGGAGCCCGCTGTTGCTGCTGTTGCTGCTGTTGCTGTTGATTGTTGTTTTCGGGCTGGTTGTCAATGTCGAGAGACTGAGCCGAGGGGAGCTGCGGGATAAGCAGCGAGATGGCGAGCAGGAATATGTTGCAAAGTGAGATTTTCATGACAGTCACCTCCATTATTTAGAGAAAAAGTTGATTTTGTCGAGCCATCCGATTTTTCTGTCGAGGATGAAGATGTCGACAATGAGGAAAATGAGAGCTATCCAACCGAAAATGGGGAACTGTTCGGCTGATGTTTTGTAGATTACGTGTTGGATGTCACCTTTTTCGAGTTCGTCGAGTTTGTCGGCGAGAGCGTTGAGTGCACCGTGGCTTGCGGCGTTGATGTAGATGCCTTTTCCGGCGTCGGCGATTTGTTTTGCGGCGTCTTCATTGAGTGCGGTTGTCACTACGTTGCCGGCGTTGTCCTTGAGGTAGGAGCCTCTGTTGTCGAGTGGAATGGGGTTTCCTTTGGGTGAACCAATGCCTACGACGTCGACCTGAATTCCGTTTTTTGCGGCTTCCCGGGCCATTTCAACGGCGTTGCCTTCGTGGTCCTCGGCGTCGGTGATGAGGATGATCGCGTGGTTGACGGTGGGATCGGGAGAGAAGCCGTTAGCGGCGATGGCTATGGCGTCGCCAATGGATGTTCCTTGTGTTTGAATCAGGTTGGTGCTGAGGCTGTTGAGGTACATCTTCGCGGAGACGAAGTCGGTTGTCAGAGGTAGCTGTGTGTAGGCTTCACCGGCGAAAACGATCAGGCCGACCTTGTCGTTGTTGAGTTTGTCGACGAGCTGGGAGAGGATGTGTTTCGCACGGTCGATGCGTGGTATGCCACCGGGGTCGTCGGTTGAGCTCGCGAGCATTGAACGTGAGACGTCGAAGGCGATCATTACTTCGATACCTTTGGTGTTTTCGATGTCTTCCTTTTCGCCTGAGCGCGGGCGTGCGAGCGCTATGATCAGGGCTGTCAGCGCGATTAGCTGCAGAGTGATTTTGACATAGGGTTTGTAGGGTGATGCCTCGGGCATGAGGTGTCGGAGAAGGTCGGGGTTTCCGTATCTGCGTAGTTTTTTTCTACGGGAGATGCGCGCCCAGTAGAAAAGCCCGTAGACCAGTGGGATCAACAGGAGCAGATAGAGGTAGTGGGGATATGCGAAGTTAAACATGATTCTTATGCTAAAGGGGTGTTCAATATGTCGACGTTTGTGGAGAGGAGTGCGGTCGTTATCAGGGGATTGTCCGGAGGATGGTGTGACGCATGATTGTTTCGGCGAGGAAGCATATCATTGCGAGCCAGGCCCAGAGCATGTAGTTGTCCTGGGTGTGGGAGAAATTTCGGACGTCCATGGCGGTTTTTTCGAGTTGGTCGATTTGTTCGAAGACTTCTTTGAGGACGTTGTTTCCGGTGGCGCGGAAGTATTTTCCGCCTGTCGTGGCGGCGATTTCCTTGAGCGTTGCTTCGTCCATGACTACGTCCTGGGGGACGTATTCGATACGTCCGAAGTAGTCTTGCTGCGGGTAGAGAGCTTTTCCGTTTTTGCCGATGCCGATGGTGTAGATTTTAATTCCGTATTTGGCGGCGATTTCGGCGGCGGTTTTCGGGGTTACGTTGCCGGTGTTGTTTGTTCCGTCGGTGAGCAGGATTATGGTTTTGGATTTAGCTTGTCCGTCCTTGATTCGGTTAATGGCGGTCACGATGCCGTCGCCGATGGCGGTTGCGTTTCCGAGCATGCCCATCTCTATTCCGTTGATGTAGTTTGTCAGTGTTGCGCGGTCCATTGTCATCGGTACTCCGGTGAAGCTTTCAGCGGCGAAGAGCACCAGCCCGATGTTGTCGTTTTCGCGTGATGCGACGAAGTTTGCGGCTACGTTTTTGGCTGCTTCGAGGCGGTCGGGCTTGAAGTCACGCGCGAGCATACTGGGTGATACGTCGAGGGCGAGTACGATGTCGATGCCTTCGGTGTTGGTGGTGTTCCAGCTGTCGTGGGACTGGGGTCGGGCGAGCATTATTATCAGGAAGGAGATCGCGGCTAACCTTAGGAGGAACATAGCGTGGAGGAGGTATTCTTTTATGGGCCGCCGCATTCCGGCGAACGGATTGACAGTCGAAACCTCCATTGCCGGATGGGCGTTTCGATGTTTGATTATCTGCCACGCTGTCAGCGGGATGATAATCAGGAGCAGCCATAAATATCCTGGGTTTGCGAATTGCATTGTGTTCAGAGTTTATATTATATTATAAAGGTGGTTCGAGGTGGTGTGGGAGAACCACGTGTTATGCTTTTGGATTTTTTTCGATGGGCTCAACCGGGCGCGGTTTCGTGTCCTCGACGAATTGCATTGCGGAGTTGAACGAGCGGGTGTTGTCCTCGGGCAACGGGCGCTGTTTGGCGAACTTGACGAAGTCGGCGATTTCCAGAATCTGTTTCATGAGTCTGTTGGGGAGGCGTGTCTCGTCGTTTTTGTTGAGCTCGGCGGTGATTTGAGAAGAAGTCATTTCCATGGCGTTTATTCCGAATCGGTTCTGGAGATAAACGCGGAGGATGTCGGTCAGGTCGGTGTAGTATTCCTTTTCGTTTCCGGCGGCGCAGAGGTTTCGTTCTTTCAGGTGGTTTAGGTCGCGAATTGCCACTTCGTAGGGTGAGAGGGGAGGTGCCTGGGGTTTGAAAATCTGTTTGACGCCTTTTTTGCGGAGCATGAGGAATGCGGTGACGGCCGCGGCGATGATGATAATGGAAATCAGAATCCATTCCCAGTAGTCGACGATGAATGCGGGTAGGAAGTCCCACCAGCGAGATTCGGCGTTTTGGATGTCGGCGTCGGGGTTGATTGTTTCCATGTTAGAGACGTCGACGGGGATTACTCTGAGGGCGAGTTTGTCGGATAGTGTTGTGTCGGTTGCGATTGCGTATTTTATTTCTGGGATGATGTAGTCGCCTGAGTCGAACGACTGGATTATCATTTCTCGCCGGATTTGTCGGAGGTTGTTTCCTAAGTCGACGGTGTCGATGGTGATTATGTCGCGGACTTCGATTTCTGGGATAAGGGTAGAGTCTTTCTGGAGGACGATTTGTCCTTGAGCGTCAGAGATGGGTTCGACGATGTCGAGGTGGATGGCCATAGTGTTGCCCATGAGCAACTGAGTTGAGTCCATGAAAGCCCGGACTCTGACAGCGGCCTCCGATGACCAGGCTGATGAGAGCAACGCCGCAGCCGCGACCAATGATTTTATGATAGGTAGTTTTTTCATGTCAACGTATTGGGAAATTTTACATTTTCACACCTCTGCGGCGGAATAGTGCCATCAGGGCTTTGACGTAGTCCTCGTCGGTTGTGATGCTTGCGAAGTCGACGCGGCTCCGTGTCAGCATGTCGGTCATTTTTTGCTGACGTTCGTACCACCATTTGTTGTAGCGTTGCCTTGTGGCTTTAGAAGATGTGTCGATCCATCGGTCGTGGCCGGTTTCGAGGTCTTTGACGCGCATGAAACCGACGTCGGGGAGAGTGGCGTCGCGTTTGTCGTAGATTTGAATGGCGATCAGGTCGTGGCGGTTTGTGGCGATGGATAGTTGCTGTTTGTAGTCGTCGGGAGCGATGAAGTCAGAGATGATGAAGGCAGTGCAACGTTTTTTCAGAGCGTCGGTGAAGAAACGTAGAGCTTGACCAATGTCGGTTCCTTTGCTTTGCGGGGTGAAGTCGAGCAGCTCCCTGATAATGAACAGGATATGTTTCTTGCCTTTTTTTGGAGGTATGAACTTTTCGATTTTGTCAGAGAAGAAAATTACGCCGATTTTGTCGTTGTTTTGAATAGCGGAGAAAGAGAGAGTGGCGGCAATTTCGGCGATCATTTCGCGTTTTTCAGTGCCGACGGCACCGAAGAGTCGGCTTGAAGAAACGTCGACGAGCAGCATGACGGTCAGTTCGCGTTCCTCTTCGTAGACTTTGACATAGAGGTGGTTGTGTCGGGCGGTGACGTTCCAGTCGATGTCGCGGATGTCGTCGCCGTACTGATACTCGCGTACTTCGGAGAAGGTCATGCCTCGTCCTTTGAATGCGGAGTGGTACTCGCCGGCGAAAATGTTTTGGGAGAGTCCGCGGGATTTTATTTCAATTTTCCTTACTTTTTTTATCAGTTCGTTGGCATCCATACGACGTTTGATTTTTGTGGGGACGGGGCTATGGAGAGCCCGTGGGGTTGAGGGGTGGGGGTGTGAGAGAGGGTGGTGTCACGTTTTGGGTTTTATTTCCGGCCATATCATTGAACTGAGGCTGTAGAGGCCGAGGTTCAATGATATGTCGCGGAGAAGAGGTTTTATGCCATAAGGGGGATTCGCGGTTTCGTTACGCGGAGTCAACGGTTGTCAGGGAACTTCAACTTTGTCAAGGATAGTTGAGATGACCTCGTCGGCAGTAATGTTGTTTGCTTCGGCCTCGTAGGTCAGACCGATGCGGTGGCGCATGACGTCGTGGCAAACGGCTCTGACATCTTCGGGGACTACGTAGCCACGCTGACGGAGGAATGCGTAGGCGCGTGCTGCTTTGGCGAGGTTGATGGAGGCACGTGGCGAAGCGCCGAAAGAGATGATGGACTGCAGGTCGGCCAGGCCGTAGTCGGCGGGGAAACGGGTAGCGAAGACGATGTCGACGATGTAGCGTTCGATTTTTTCGTCGACATAGATTTTGTTGACGATTTTCTGCACTTCGATTATTTCCTCGGGTTTGAGCAGGGGCACGACTTTCGCCGGTTTTTCAGAGATGTTCTGTCGGATGATGACTTTTTCTTCCTCCTTGGTTGGGTATCCGATGATTACTTTGAGGAGGAAACGGTCGACCTGAGCTTCGGGGAGGGGGTATGTTCCTTCTTGTTCGATGGGGTTCTGTGTTGCCATGACGAGGAACGGTTCGTCGAGGCCGTAGGTGCTTTCTCCGATGGTTACCTGTCGTTCCTGCATAGCTTCGAGCAGAGCGCTCTGAACTTTAGCGGGAGCACGGTTTATTTCGTCGGCGAGGACGAAGTTAGCGAAGATGGGTCCTTTTTTCACTTGGAACTGTTCCTTTTGAACGCTGTAGATCATAGTGCCTAAGACGTCGGCCGGGAGCAGGTCAGGGGTGAACTGGATACGGCTGTATTTGGCGTCGATAAGTTGCGAGAGTGTTTTGATTGCGAGCGTTTTAGCCAGTCCGGGGACACCTTCGAGGAGTACGTGACCATTAGAGAGGAGGGCGATAAGGAGCGATTCGATGAGGTGTTTCTGCCCCACGATTGTCTGGTCCATTCCTGAGGTTATCAGGTTGACGAAATTACTTTTAGAGGCTACAATGTCATTGAGTTCTCTGATGTTTACAGGTTCGTTCATATTAAATATTTTGTGACGTTTTCTTTCTACTAATTAACAGATTTAACAGATAAAGAGTTCTGTTGGAGATTGAATTTAACATGATCAGGCTCGAGGATGAATGTCGTGATGCAAATTGTCGAGCTGCTTTTGTCTGAGAAACTGTTTAAAATTTATTTTATCTTGTCATTGAGAGTCTTGTCAATATATTTATAATCTTGATGCAGTCATTTAGGAGCCCTTGAACTAAAAATCTAAATGACAATCATTCTCAAATCCTGCGATAAATTAATTTAAACAGTTTCTGAGAAATCAGTCACAAAATTAAATAATAGTAGTGAGAATTTGTTATAAGTATTGTTAAATTTAACTAAGAGCCAGATAGGCTAATTCCGGGCTACGTGTCATAAGGTAGCCAAAAAGAGGTGGGCACCGGAGATTCACCCCAAAAGGGGCCGTGCCAATGATGGTTCAGGTCATGACACGGCCCCCGGGGTGGAAGATGCATGTTTATTATTTGTTTTCGTGTTGTTCGATGACAGATACGATTGTTCCTTCGGTTTGAAGGCCTGATTTTCGCCAAGCGGGTTCACCATTTTTGAAGAGGATCAGAGTCGGGATTGATTGCACCATGTATTCCTGAGCGAGATTTTGGTTTTTGTCGATGTCGACTTTGATGATCACGGCACGGTCGCCCACCTGGTTTTTTACTTTTTCGAGAATGGGGGCCTGCATTTTGCAGGGTTGGCACCATGTGGCGTAGAAATCCACTAAGACGGGTTTTTCGGTGTTCAGTACTTGTTTGAAATCTTCCATAATAGATATGATTTTTTGTTATTTCGGTTGAATATGTGTTCCGGTGGAGCTGAAGTTGCCAGTTCCGTGAACGATTTTCAATATAACATGCGGGAAGATTGAAATGTTTATGGTACTTTTGTAGAAGAATTCATCAAAGAATAGTATGACTCAGAAATCAATCACAGCAAATATGGCGACCGACCTGTCAATGGACCAGGAGGTTGTGGAGGCTCTGACGCGGAGTCTTGTGACGACGATAAAGGAACAGATTGCGGCGGGTAACGGAGTGGCCGTACCGGGATTCGGACAGTTTGTGCCGGTGACCTATCCGGAGAAGATTGTCAATGACCTGTCGACCGGAAAGCGGATGATGCTTCCGCCGGTGATAGAGATAGAATTTACGGCGGCCACCGCCTTAACCAAAGAGTTATCGAAATGAGCAATATGTTGACCCTAAACGAGTTGGCCGGATTGATGATGGCCAATGCCGACAGCCGGCTTGACCAGGCTGAAATGGAGAGATTCATCCAGCTGTTTTTCAACAATATTGGTGTTGCGTTGCGTTCGCAGCAGCGTGTGACGATTGACGGTTTCGGCACGTTCACCCTGACGGGAGACGGCGAGAGGAAGGTTTGTTTTATTCCCGACCGTGATTTCGCGGACACTGTCAATGAGCCGTTTTCATTTTTCGAGGCCGAGGAGCTTGACGACCGCTATGAGGAGACGGGCGAGGAGCCGACAGATGAGGCGGAGCCTACCGTAGCTGAGCCGGTTGTTGTTGCTGAAACTGCGAATGAGGAGGAGCCGGTTGCCGACGACGAGATCAGTGTGACGGCGACAGAAGCTGTTGAGGAAGTTATTGAAAAGCCACTCAAAAAGGGTGAGCCGACGATTAATGAAGAACCTGAAAATAAGGAAGAACCAAAAATAGTGGAAGGACTTAAAGCTGATGAAGAAACGAAAATGACCGATGGGTCGACGGATTGTGCCGCTGAAAAAGAAGTTAAGGCCGAATCTTTGAAAATAACAGAGGAAAAGATCAAGGGCCCGACCAGGGAAATGGCCAGGGATGCGGATGAAGAAGCAGCTGACGAGTCTGTGGAACATGAAACTGAGCGTCAGTCATGGCATATGCCGTGGTGGATTCCCGGTCTGGTTGGTTTGTTCGTTGGTTTCGCCGTAGGATATGGAATCAATTTAGTGTCACTTCCGGCCACGGAAGATTATGACGAGGAAGAATATGCAGAGGAAGAAGCGGCCGGGATTGCTGACGCCGAAGCGGTTCAGGTGACAGAGCTTGCCGTTGTCAGTGACAGTTCCGCAGCCGAGGTTGCCGAGGTTGCTGAAACAGCTGAGGTGGCCAAGAGTGAGGAGCCGGCCGTGAAACCGGAGTCAGACAGAGCTGCCAAGCCGGTGACTGACACCATCCGAAAGAATTATTTCCTGACGTCTATGGCCGGGAAATATTATGGGAACAAGAATTTCTGGGTTTATATATATGAGGAGAACAAGGCGAAGCTGAATCATCCCGACCGTATACCCCAGGGCACCGAGGTGGTTATTCCTCCTGCTGAAAAGTATGGGATAGACAAGGATGATCCGGCGAGCGTTAAGGCCGCCACCGCCAAGATCAGTGAGATTTACGCGCGATTCAAGAAATAACCGGGCAGGCCCGAGGTCATCGGGCATTGACATTCACCGAGTCGAC
>JAXJVW010000314.1:0-44832 GCA_036308365.1 Muribaculaceae bacterium | reverse complement strand
TTTCTATCCTTACTCCCGAGCAGACCAAGTACTACTTCCTCTCTGGTTTCACCAGCAAACTCGCAGGTACTGAACGCGGCATCACTGAGCCCACTCCCACTTTCTCTGCTTGCTTCGGCGCAGCGTTCCTTTCTCTCCACCCCACCAAATACGCTGAAGAACTCGTTAAGAAAATGGAAAAATCAGGTGCTAAAGCTTATCTGGTTAACACCGGCTGGAACGGTTCAGGCAAACGTATCTCTATCCGCGACACCCGCGGTATCATCGATGCCATCCTCTCTGGTGCTATCCTCTCTGCTCCCACCAAACAGATCCCCGTATTCGACTTCACTGTTCCCACCGAACTCCCCGGCGTAGATCCCAAAATCCTTGATCCCCGCGACACTTACGCTGACGCTGCCGAATGGACCAAGAAAGCTGACAAACTCGCTGAAATGTTCATCGCGAACTTCAAGAAATTCGAAAACAACGAAGCCGGTAAAGCTCTCGTGGCTGCCGGTCCCAAACTCTAATTATCTTAGTTAACCTTTATATGAATGAGGATGATCCGGCAAATGGCTCATCCTCATTTTTTTTCTTTAACCGGTCCCGCGGGGCCACATCACCCCCATAATTTCTATGAAACAGTTATCAAAATTAGCCTCGCTCATGGCTATGGTCATCATGTTGGCGCTCGCATCATGCGCTAACAAAGAAGCAACCGAAGCCATTGACCAATACGTGGCGCAGAACTCAACCCCTGAAGCAATACAGATGGTCAAAGCATCAGGTTTCAGCGATTTCTCATGCGAACGTAACGGCTACGACATCATCAACATCGTCACTTTCCCCGACGGAATGGACCTCTCTTCATTCACCCAGACCATGTTCGACGACATGAAACCCCAGCTGATAGCCCCCATCCTCGACGACTACAACAAAAACGAAGTGGCTAAAAAAGCGATCGACGCAATGAACGAGAACGACGGTAACATCATCTACACCTATCGCGACAACAACGGAACATCGTTCACCGTCACCATCCCCGCGAAGGAAATTGTTGAATAATCCGCCGAATCGGAAAAAATTCTGATCCCGCATGGCTCACTTGTGCAGCCGGGCGGGATCATTTTTTTGGGGGGACTATGCGCCGTCGCCTGACGCCGCCGGAAAAAATCCCCGCGATCATTTCACCGGAATCGACGGGTTAATCAGATAGACACGGCCGGTGGCGCGCGTCAACGAGGTGTAGAGCCACCGGTAAAGTTCCTTCGAGGTATAAGCCTCGGGGGGTATGTAGCCCATGTCGATAAACACATTGCGCCACTGTCCCCCCTGCGCCTTGTGGCAGGTGACACAGTAGGCATACTTGACCTGCAGCGCGTTGAAATAAGGGTCTTCCTTCAGGGCTTTCATACGGGCGCTCTTGGGAGAATACTCCGTGAAACGCTCCGGATCGTAGTAAACCCTCCGCCCCAACTGATTCACCTTTTCCTGGGGCAGCCCCGGAGTGTCGGAAGTGAGCGAATCGAGCACTATCTTCAGGTCGAACTCCACATTGCGGTCGGTGAACAGCAGCCTGACATCGGCGAAATGTATCCCCTCAAGCTCCTCCGTGCCATACACCTTGACCACCTCAGCCACATCGCCGTTGGCAATGAAGTCAATCTCCTTTGTCCGTGAACTCCAGAAATAATTGTTTTTGGCTATCAGCAGAAGGTCGCCCTTGCATAATATCTCGTCATACTCCAGAATCTTCGATCTGATAGCCATGTTGAAATCCGTTGCCCGTTTGTTCGACCGGGTGATCAGGATGCTCTCAGTGATGCCGTCGCGACCATAGGCCGTGGATATGATTTCGTCGAGCTCCACCGGATCGACGGGAGTAATGTCGTTGAACGGTGTGACCAACAGCTGCGGAACCGGGAGCTCGGGCAGACGCATCATTCGGCGCAACGCCGTGGCATTGTAAAGTATCCCGGAGTTACGGGCCTGACGCACCGTTTCGGTCATTACCACCCGGGTCACCCGAAGGCCCATCTCCTTGAGCACCTTAGGGCTCATAGCCGGCGATTCAGCACACCCCACGGGAGGCAGCTGGGCCGTGTCGCCCAACAATATCAGCTTGCACCCCTCACCCGTGTAGACATAATGGATGAGGTCGCGGAGTATGTCGGCCCCTCCACTGTCGCCATCGGAAATCATCGACGCCTCGTCGACCACGAAAAGCGTGTATTTATGCGGGTTGTTGTTGACCGCCGCCACCGTTGACCCACCATCTGTCAGCGACGGGGCACGGTAAATTTTGCGATGGATGGTGAAGGCGCTGTGGCGGGCGAATCCGCTGAACACCTTGGCCGCGCGACCCGTCGGGGCCAGCAGCACCGAAGGGATGTTGACCCCGCCCAACGTTTTTATCAGAGCACCCATGACCGACGTTTTGCCTGTTCCGGCATAGCCGTTGAGCACGAACACCGCATTCGACGGCGACGTAGGCGCACAGAAACGGGCCAGCGCCGCAATCAGTTGTATCTGTTGCTCCGTTGGCTCGAAAGGTAGATTGTCAGTCACGCGCAGGGCGAATTCCAATGCGTCCATCAGATTACGGCTGGGATTAGCTTATGGGTTAAAACAAGCGTCGCACACGTGACGTAGCCACTATGCGCGACGCAATGTTATTTGAAAATTCAATCATTTCAACGACCATTCGAATCCGTCCTTGGTGTCCTTGACATTGAAACCGAATTCGGTCAGACGGTTGCGTATGAGGTCGCTTGTGGCCCAGTCCTTGTTGGCCTTGGCCTCGGCGCGGATGCTGAGCAGAAGGTCGATGGCTTGCTCAAACGGCTTGATTTGCGCTGAGTCATCACCGGCGATCATGTCGGGGCGCATGCCGAGAATCTCGAACAGGAATGTGTCGAAAAGTTTGTTGAGCTGCGCGATGTCGGCGGCTGTGGCTGTGGCTTTTCCGTCGTTGACGAGGTTAACCAAACGGCATGCGTCAAACAGGTGGGCTATGACAATGGGGGTGTTCATGTCGTCATCAAGAGCCTCGTAGCATTTGGCCTCGAGGGCATTGACTTCGGCCTCCACGGTTGACACGTCGGCGGGCTTGAGGTCCTGCAAACGGCGGTAGCCTTCCATCATGCGGTTAAACGCCTTCTCCGATGCCTGAAGGGCCTCGTTGCTGAAGTCGACAGTGCTGCGATACTGTGCCTGGAGGATGAAGAACCTGATGGTCATCGGCGAGTAGGGTTTCTCGAGCAGCGGGTGCGAGCCGTTGAAAAACTCGTCGAGCGTGATGAAATTGCCCAACGATTTACCCATTTTCTGGCCATTGATGGTGATCATGTTGTTATGCATCCAATAGTGCACCGTTGGGCAACCGTTATGGGCCACCGACTGGGCTATCTCGCATTCGTGGTGGGGGAACTTGAGGTCCATGCCACCACCGTGAATGTCGAATTTCTCACCCAAATATTTCTCACCCATGGTTGAGCACTCGAGGTGCCATCCGGGGAAACCTTCGCTCCAGGGCGACGGCCAGTGCATTATGTGCTCGGGGGCGGCTTTTTTCCAGAGCGCGAAATCGGCCGGATGGCGTTTCTCGCTCTGACCGTCGAGCTGGCGTGTCTCGCTGAGCAGCTCGTCGATGTTGCGGCCTGAAAGGATGCCGTAGTTGTGGTCGGCGTTATATTTAGGCACATCGAAATACACCGAACCCTCACTGACATAGGCGTAGCCGGCGTCAAGGATGGTTTTTATGTACTCAATCTGCTCTATTATGTGGCCCGAGGCATGTGGTTCGATTGACGGTGGAAGCACATTGAGTTTATCCATTGCCGCATGGTAGCGGTTGAGATAGAACTGCACCACCTCCATCGGCTCGAGCTGTTCGAGCCGCGCCTTTTTCGCAATTTTATCCTCACCCTCGTCGGCGTCATGCTCCAGATGGCCCACGTCGGTGATGTTGCGCACATAGCGCACCTTGTATCCAAGATGGCGCAGATAGCGGTAGAGCACATCGAAAGTGATTGCCGGACGCGCATGGCCGAGGTGTCCGTCGCCATAAACCGTGGGGCCGCACACATACATGCCTACGGCACCGGGGTGAATGGGTTTGAACAACTCTTTCAGTCGCGTGAGCGAGTTGTAAATTTGGAAATTGTTAGGTTTAATGCCTTCCATATCAAAGGGGGTTGTTAGGCCATGAAGGGGTTGGGAATGTCGTTGCCGTTGGCACCGGGGTTGCCCTGGTTGCCGTTTTTGGGAGTCTTATGGGTGATTTCGCCGAAGGTCTGCTCATATTTGGCGATGTTGTCGCGAAGGGCGAAAAGCAGATTTTTAGCGTTTTCGGGGTTCATGATGATACGGCTCTGAACGCGGGCCTGGGGCATGTTGGGCGAAACGTTGATGAAGTCGATGAAGAACTCGCCGGCGGTGTGCGAGAGCACAGCGAGGTTAGCGTAGTGTCCACCTGCCACTTCGGGGGTAAGTTCGATTTTTATTTCGTTTTTTTTCTGTTCCATGATGTTATTTGATTTTTGACAAGTTGTTATAAATTTCTGTTTTTCAGTGCTAACTCGCCGTGGCGTGGTCCATTACGCCCCCTTGAGCCGCTCTCTGTTCTTATTCGAAGTTCAAATATACGAATTTTTCGGGGAGATTGGAATTATTGATACATATTTTAACACCTTTCCATCGGTTTGACGGGTTGACATCGCTCAAATCAAACGCCACGGTGTAGGTTTTCATGTAGGATTTGTCGGTGTCGCCCTGATAGTCCTGCACCAGATTGAGCACCGGGACCTCTTCGTCGGCGGTGGCGCTGTCAGCCAAAAGCATCAGCTTGCGGTCGTTCATGGGATAGGGCAACTGCATTTTCATCACCACCCGGTTGCAGAAGTGCCAGGCACTGAGCAGATAAACGGGGCGGTCGCTGTAGGAGGCTATCTCGTCGGCCGTGGCCACGCTGGCTTTGATGTTGGTCACTGCGTAGCACCCCAGAAGGTCGATGTCGGCCGACTCATAGGCCGGGCGGGGCGAAACGTAGCGTATCATGCAGCAATCACCCGGCTTGACCTCATCGGTGGCAAGCGCGCGGTTTGAGCGCAGCCGGGCCACATGGCCGCTCTGAGGCAAGGCCACGGCGAAAAGGGTTGATGTCGAGGTCATCTCCTCGATAAGGGCCACATCGTAGAGCGGGGCCGAATCCGAGGCGGGGCCGTCGTCGCCGCACCCCCACAGAATCAGGGCGCACAGCATGGCCGTCATTATCGCGAGTTTATGTTTCATGCGTCAACAATTTTTCCGTCGACCATCTGAATCACCCTGTCGGTGTCAGAGGCCAGGTTCTCATCGTGGGTCACTATGACGAAGGTGGCGCCCATATCGCGCCGGATGTCGAAAAACAGCTGATGGAGCTCGCGGCGGTTGACGGTGTCAAGGCTGCCCGAAGGCTCATCGGCGAGTATCACCCGCGGGTTGTTTATCAAGGCGCGGGCCACGGCCGCGCGCTGACGCTCACCCCCCGAAAGTTCGCCGGGTTTGTGCTCCATGCGGTGGGCCAGTCCCAGATACTCAATCAGCGGACGGGCTTTGGCGTAGGCCTCCTTCACGCTCAGTCCGCCAATCAAGGCCGGCATGGCCACATTCTCGATAAGGTTGAACTCAGGCAACAGCTGATGAAACTGATAAACGAACCCTATGTTCTCGTTGCGGAACCGAGCCAGACGGTTGCTTTTGAGCGTGAAAATATCGGTGGAGTCATATATCACCTTGCCCGACGTTGGAGTGTCAAGGCTGCCGAGAATCTGGAGCAGGGTGGTTTTTCCGGCTCCCGACGGACCGACAATTGAAACTATCTCACCTTTTTCAATGGTGAGATTGATGCCGCGGAGCACCTCCAGCGAGTCGAATTTTTTCCTTATGTCGATTGCGGTTATCATAAGCGACGGTTGATTTTCGAACCTTTCGGCTCTTTTCGTCCAATGCGGGAAAGCGACGTCAGGTTCGTTTCCACAAAGTTAGCATTTATCCACGACATTTCCATCGTCGGTCACAATTTTTTGGATTCACGGAGCCCGGTTATGTTAAATTTGCATCTGGTCGGAACAATTGTGGCCCCAAGGCAGTTATAAGATATAGGTCGGCGTGATAGGCGCCCGACGGCGGCATCACCCGCCGCGCCCCCTGAAACTTGAAAGTATATTTTATAACATTTCTAACATTTATTTATGAATTGGCTCATCGATACGCTGCGGGAATACCCGTCGCTGGCCGTGTTCCTCACCATCGGGATAGGCTTTTACATTGGAAAACTGAAGTTTAAATCGTTTTCACTCGGAACGGTCACCTCGGTGCTGCTCGTCGGGGTGCTCGTCGGACAATTGAACATCCCTATCCCCGGCCCGCTCAAGGAGGTATTCTTTCTGCTGTTCCTGTTCTGCATAGGTTACAGCGTGGGGCCGCAGTTCTTCAATTCGCTGCGTGGCAACGGCCTCAAGCAAGTGTTCTTCGCAGTGTGTGTCTGCGTGATGGTGCTTCTGTCGGTTTGGCTGACGGCGCTGATGTTCGGCTACGGACCTGGTGAGGCGGCCGGACTTTTCGCCGGTTCATCGACCATCTCGGCGGCTATCGGCGTGAGCACCGACAGCATCAACAACCTCTCGGCCAGCGCCGCCGACAAGAAGGCGTGGCTCGACATCATTCCGGTGTGCTACGCCGTGACCTACATCTACGGGACCATCGGCTCGGCCTACATTTTAGGTAACGTGGGCCCGATGTTGCTCGGCGGTTTGAAAAAAGTGAAACAGCAAACGGCCGAACTGGCGGCGCAGATGAACGAAAGCGCCGTGACCAACGACCCGGCCTACATCAACGCCAACCGCCCGATGGTGTTCCGTGCCTACAAGGTTGAGGACTCTAAGGTTGTAGGCGATGGCAAAACGATCTCCGAAATTGAGAAATATATGCTCGACCAGGGTCGCAGAATTTTCGTTGAACGTGTGCGCAAGGCCAACGGCACGATTGTCGAACCGGCCCCCGACGTGATGGTCAACGTCGGTGACACAGTGGTGCTCAGCGGCCGACGCGAGTTCATCATCCAGGATGAAGGTTGGATCGGCTCAGAAGTCGACGATGCTCAGCTCCTCTCATTCCCTGTGGAAAAAGTCAACGTGTTGCTGACCTCGAAAAATGTGAAACGCGGCACCACGGTCGATTCGCTCCGCTCGCAGAAATATATGTATGGCGTGGTCATCACACGCATTCAGCGTGGCAACGTGGAGGTCCCCGTATTCGCAAAAACCGAACTGCATCCCGGCGACACCATCACCATCTCCGGATTGCAGCGTGAGGTCGACGCAGCGGCTCCCATCCTGGGACATGTTGACAAACCTTCAACTCAAACCGACCTTATTTTCGTTGGTCTGGGCATATTCATCGGTGGTTTGATCGGTGCCATAACCATCCATCTGGGTGGCATACCTATCAGCCTCAGCACCAGTGGCGGCGCGCTTATCGCCGGATTGGTGTTCGGATGGCTCAGAACCAAGAACCCGACCTACGGCCACATTCCCCAGTCGTCAGTGTGGTTGCTCAATAACCTGGGATTGAACATGTTCATCGCCGTCATCGGCATCACCTCAGGCCCGTCGTTCGTCAGCGGACTGAAAGCCGTGGGTCCCATGCTGTTCATCGCCGGTATCATCGCCACCACCTTACCCCTTATTTTAGGTGTGATTCTCGGTGCCAAGGTGTTCAAGTTCCACCCCGCCATCAACTTAGGCTGTGTGGCCGGATCACGAACCACCACCGCCGCCTTAGGTGCCATCGAGGACAACCTCGGATCTCCGCTCCCCGCCATGGGCTACACCGTCACCTACGCCGTGGGCAACACGCTGCTGATTCTGTGGGGTGTGGTCATTATCTTGCTGATGTCATGACCCTTACCCCCCCTCCAAAAAAAAGATATTTTCAATAACTAAATTTTAAGACATACATAACCTTATGGCTGACTCTACAAACATAACCCCGCGCAACGCTGAAAAAGAGAGCGTGGAAACCCGACTGCAGGCCCTCTCACCTTTCGAACTGAAAAATGAACTCATAAAGCTGGCCGAGGCGAAAGCCCGGCGCAGCACCGCCACTTTCCTGAACGCCGGACGCGGCAACCCCAACTGGATCGCTACCACTCCCCGCGAAGCATTCTTTCTGTTAGGCCAATGGGCCTTGCAGGAATGTCGAAGGAGCGCCGACAGACCCGTGGGTGTGGCCGGTACGCCCGACCCCGCCGACATAGGTAGCCGTCTGCGTCAGTTCCTGAAGGAGAACGCCGCCATGCCGGGTGCCACCCTCATCCAGGGCACTCTCGACTATCTGGCCGCCAAAGGATTCTCCGACGATGAAGTGGCCTACGAGTGGGCCGACGCCGTTATCGGTGACCAATACCCCACCCCCGACCGTATTCTGAAATTCACCGAGGTGATCTGCCGCGACTATCTCGCGCAGGAGATGGGCGACAACTACAAGGGCGACCTCCGGTTCGACCTCTTCGCAACCGAAGGCGGAACGGCCGCCATGTGCTACATCTTTGACTCGCTCCAGGAAAACCTCCTGCTCCAGAAGGGTGACACCATAGCCCTGATGACCCCTATCTTCACCCCCTACATCGAAATCCCCGAGCTCGACCGCTTCAGCTTCAATGTCATCAACGTCAGCGCCAACGCCGTGGAGCAAAACGGCTACCACGACTGGCAGTTCCCCGACTCGGAAATCGACAAACTGCGTGACCCCAAAGTGAAATTGGTTTGTCTGGTCAACCCTTCGAACCCGCCATCCTACACACTTTCCCAACACACGCTCGACCTGCTGAAAGATGTGGTGCGCAACTCCAACCCCGGCCTGATGATTGTGACCGACGATGTCTACGGCACTTTCGTCCAGGACTTCCATTCACTGATGTATGAGCTCCCCGAAAACACCATCAACGTCTACTCATTCTCGAAATTCTTCGGTGCCACAGGATGGCGACTGGCAACTATCGCCGTGGCCAACGAGAACATTTTCGACAAGAAAATAGCGGCACTGCCCGACGCCGACAAGAAGAAATTGGCCCGACGCTATGGCTCGCTGACTCTGCAACCCGACAAGATGAAGTTCATTGACCGCATGGTGGCCGACAGCCGATTGGTAGCCTTGAACCACACCGCCGGACTCTCAACGCCGCAGCAGGTGCAGATGGATCTGTTCGCCGCAATGATTCTGCTCGACCGTGACGGTGCCTACAAATCATTCATGCAACAGGTCATCAAGGATCGTCTCAAGGCCCTGTGGCAGACCACCGGATTCACCCTGCTCCCCGACCCGCTGCGCGCCGGCTACTACTCCGAGATCGACATCATGGTTTGGGCACGCAAATTCTATGGCGACGACTTCGCTGAATATCTCAAGAATAATTATGTGCCCATCGACTTCGTGATCAAACTGGCCAACCGCACAGCCGTGGTGCTTCTCAACGGCGACGGTTTCGACGGTCCGGAATGGTCAATCCGTGCGTCGCTGGCCAACCTCGAGAAGAAGGACTATCTCAAAATCGGCACTGCCATCCGACAGATTCTCGACGAATACCACGACGTCTATCTCCGCAAGAAACAGTAACCGCACAGCCTTCCATCGTAACTGAATCCGCACGCTGCGATTCGCTTCAATATTAACTTCACCCCAAAAGTTTATTTCTGACTTTTGGGGTGAAGTTTACATTTTAGGGGTATGTGGCGATCAGGAAACCGCCGTTCCATTACGGGCTGCACGTCAAAAGTAAAGAGAGGCCGTGTCACCAGTCGTGACACGGCCTCTCCGGCTGGTATTGGAATTAATTCTTTATTTCTTTACCACAGTAGCGGTGAAGGGTACCTGGAACAGGTTTAGAGTGATGGTGTAATCACCGTCAGCCTCACAAACGATATTCTTACCGTCAACGTAGGTGAGGTTGTTCAGGTCACCACCGAGGCTGATTGTCCATTCATCGTTCATGCGGAACTTCCATTCGTCGCCGGCTTTCATGCTGACGGTTCCGGTCCATGTGGTGAATGTGGCGTCGGGAGTGAGAGCGACTGACTGGCTCCATTCGTTGAAACCGCCGATGACACCCACGGTGTTGATCTGAGTGATTTTCAGGTCGCGTGAGGCATAGTTCAGCTGAACGAAGTAGATGCCTGCGGGATCGCCTTCGGGGAGTTTGCAGTTGTCAGAACCTTCAGCTTTGGCTGTACCAATGTAGTAACCACCATCCTGAAGCACCCAGTCAACAGGAGCCGCGCAACCGAAGTCACCCTCCCATGCGGGGTTGGGGCTGAACTTGAATTCACCGTTCAGATAAATGAAACCGTAGTAATTTTCATAGTCGTCAGTGAACAGAGTCTGGCAGTTTGCACCGAAGCTCCAGCCGTTTGAGTTACCGGGAGTCCAGAGGTTCTCGATTGCGAGGAAGTAGTTGAACGACAGGGTTTCCATGTTGACTGAGAACAGCACGGGACCGCTGATGTATGACACACCGGGGAACTCGCTGTTTTCAACCATAACACCTTCCTGATCGTAGGTGTTTTCCTCAGCGGGAGCGTATGACAGGGCTGAGAAGTCGCCTGAAGTCACTGTTGACTGGGGAACTATTTTCCAGAACATTCCGTTCTCAACCATCTCCTCAGTGTAGTTGTAAGCCAGTGAGAACACGGGGTCGTCATATTGGCTCTGAGCTGAGTGGTTCATTTTCAGGCAGTTTTCAGCTGACCAGGTTTCGCCGTCGAGTGAGTAGGCGATGTAGTAGGTTTCTTCGATAACCTTGGCGGGATCCAGGGGAACGAGCGAGATTTCGAACGGACCGTAGAAATCGTTGTCTCCACCGATGCGGGCTTCCATTTTGTTTTTAACAGCGTAAGCTGCGAAACGACCGTAGGCTTTGCCTGCTTTGGGGTCCTTGGTCACACTTTCAGAGTAAGCAGCCTGAAGGGCGTCGGGCGAAACCATCACCTTGTTGTCAGTGACAGTAGTGGCTACTGTAGCCACTTTGGTGAATGATTCATTGCTTGAAACTTCAAGAACCAGTTTCAGAGTGTAGTCCTCGGGGAAGTCAGTGAGGGCCACTTCACCTAAAACGGCGCTTTCATCAGCGGCATTGATAGCCTTGAGGTCGAGCACTTCACCTGAGTTGGTGTAGGTCAGACCATTGGCTTCGAACACTGCCTGCTGGGGATTTGACTGTGCCGGGGGATTGGGTTCCTCGTAGTCATCGCAGGCGATGAAAGCGAATGACATCATGGCTGTCAAACCGTATATTGCGAATTTATTCATCTGTTGTAATGTTTTTATTATCATCGCCGCCGGGGGAGCGTTCCGGCGGGGCTGGCGCGCTCCCTCCGCGGCTGTTGATTATCAGATTATTTTATGAAATTTACTGTAACGGTTTTTCCGTTGGTGTCGACAGTGATGTCGAATGTGCCATCTTCTTCAATGTCGAAAGCGAAGTTACCTTTACCGTTCACATAGTTACCTGAGTAAGCTCCGTTGCTGAGTGAGCAAGCCACGTCACCGTCATCGATCTGGGCACCGATCTGGTTGGGGTTGTCCCAGTTAGCGTCAGTGAGTTCGGTGGCGAAACGGAAGTTGATATGTCCTGCTGTCACGGGGAATGAACCGGTGTAGACTCCGCTGCCGGTGTCGTCGGCCAGACGGAAATCCTTGTAGGCGTCTTCATTGTCGAGGCCGGGAGCGATCCATCCGCTGATTGAACCAACCAGGTAGATGTATTTGCTGACAACCACCGACTGGGCACCCTGCTGGATGTTGAGGAACATGTTGCTGGGGTCGCTCATGTCGACGGTGATAGTCATCTGACCACCGGGCCAGTTGGGGAAGCTGAACGAACCTTTACCTTTCACTACCATAGCGTCGAAAGAGCCTTCGGTGTAGTCGGGATATTCGATGGGGTTGTCTTCGGCCTGTGAACCGTAAGAGTCGGCGTCCCAGCCTGTGAGGGCGGTGTAGAAGCGGAACATGGCAGATCCGGCGGGAACATCGAACACACCTACGTAAACTTTTGAACCGTAAGCGCCTTCGGGCTCTTTGAGTTTCCAGTTTTCATAGTGGTCGGCGTTGCTTTCGGTAGGACCGGCCCAACCTTCAGGAGCGCCAACCAGATAGATGAATCCGGCCTGGGGCACTGCCAGGTAGGGTTTGATGCAGTTGTAAGAAACTACGTTTGAAACGATTTTTGATGATTCAACACCCTGCAGCTGGGCGATGGCGCGGAAGTAGACCTTCATGGGCTGAGGGTCGCCGTTCCACACTTCCTGATATGATTTGTCGTCGTTCACACCGGCGAGTTCACACATACCCAGGGCGATTTTGGCCTGGTTGAGTGAAATCTGAGCCTGGGTGGGGTTCACAGCCTCCAGGTCATAGGACTGGGCGAAGTCCTCGGTGAGTGACATCTGGGCTGAATACTGAGTGACGGCCGAGTAGCCGTAGTTAGGCTGTGAGCATGAAAGTTCCAGTGTCTGACCTTCGGTGAGGGCAATGTACTGGTCCTGCATGGCCGGAGTGTTAAGCACGAACTCGGTCGGTGCTTTGTAAACGGGGTCGCGATCCTCGGAGCATGAAGAGAACCCGAGGGCTACGGCGGCCATTGCCAAAATTAATGATAATTTTTTCATATTGTCGTCAGAAGGTTAGAATTAGAAGTTAGGATTCTGAACATAACCGTTACGAACGCAAACCTGTGAGGGTAAGGGATAAACCACGAAACGTTCGGGGAAGTCACGGCCATTCTTTGAGTTGTATTTCCAGTTCCAGGTGTAGCCTGAAATCCATTTGCCGTAGCGGATAAGGTCGGTGCGGCGGGTACATTCGGTGTAGAGCTCACGCTGACGCTCGTTCTGGAGTTCCAACAGGTTGATTGTGGTGTAGGGATCCATTTGAGCGCGTTCACGGATGTAGTTGACATATTTCAGTGCGGTGGCCTGGTCGGCAGCTCCGTTAAGAGCGGCTTCTGCTGCTGAGAGGTAGATCTCGGCCAGACGGATCATGGGATAGTCGATTGCCAGAGGGTCAACGGCGATGGGTGATTTCTCATAGTCGATTTCGTTGTTGTCATCGATGTACCAGTTAGAGAATTTCACAGCCAGGAAGCCGTTTTTACCCCAGTTGGCCTGGTCGAACACGTCGTTGTTGATGTTGAAGCCGTCTTTGGCTGTTTTCCACATTTTGGTGCGGACGTCGACTGATTCTTTGTAGTCCTGATCCCAGTCGAACACTTCAACGAACTGACGACGGGCTGACATACATTTCCAACCGTTTGATGAGTTATACTCGGTTTTGTTACAGCTGAACGCATCTTTGTCGCTGGTGTCACCGATCCATGCGTTACACATGAAACCACCGTTGGCATATGATTTCAGACCTTCACCGTCGTTGATGGCGGTTGATTCCTGAGGAATGGTCCAGATGATTTCATTGGCGTTGCCCGCGCCGCTGATGGTGAATGCTTTATTGTTGTAGCCGAAGTTCTGGTGGTAGCCTTTGCACAGACCGGTAGTAGAGCCGTCAGAAGCCACGAAACCGTTGGTTGCCAGACGTCCGATGACGGCCTGAGCGTGGTCGAAGCAATCTTTCCAGCGCGCGGTGCCGGTGTAAACTTCTGCGTTGAGGTAGTATTTCACCAACAGTGACTCAGCGACGTCGAGACCTACGTAGCCGTAGGGGGGACGGTTCTGAGGATCGTTGGCCTTGTACCATGCCACGATTTCTTCGAGCATGGCGGTCACTTCGTTGAACACCATGCGGCGACCTTCGGCGAAGTCGGTGCTGAGCTGGGGAGCGACAGTACCGATAGTCACTGATTCATCGGCCCAGGGCACATTGCCGTAGTTGTCGATGAGATAGAAGTAGGCGCCTGCCTTGAGGATGTTGGCCTGACGGCAGAATTCCTCGAAAATTTTCTGTTCTTCTTCAGTCTGGATGCCGTAAGAGGTCTGCTGGAACTGGTTGCAGAGAGAAACCAGCACCATGAAACGTGAGTACACACCCATAACCACCTGGTCGTCGGCAGTGATCAGACCATACTGGAAAGTTGAGGGGATGGCGTCGCCTGAGGGGAGCCAGTTTGCCTCGTCAGAGGGAATTTCCTGAAGGTTGAACACGGCGCGCTGGAATGTAGACATACCTCCGTCCATTGATCCAAGAATATTGTTACCGTTGTCATCAGTACCGTAACCATAGGTACAGAACTGCATGTACACGTCGGCAATCGATTTCTCCATGTAACCTTTGGGGTCGGTGGGGAAGACACCTTCGGTGATGTCGTTCGGGTTTGTCGGAGTAAGGTCGAGGTCACCCACGCACGCGCTGAAGGTGAATGCTGACGCAGCCACTCCGAGGGATATGAATAATTTATTTATAGTTTTCATTTATCAGATAGCTTAAATGATTAGAAAGTAGCAACCAAACCGAGTGTGAAGGTGACGGGGCGGGGATAAACATTGTCATCGCGTCCATCGAACACTTCAGGATCGATACCTTTGTATTTGGTGATTACGAAAGGATTCTGAACGGCGCCGAACAAACGCAGACGCAGATCCTGGTTGAAGAGTTTCTGCCAGGTGTAACCGGCGGTGATGTTGTCGCAACGGAGGAATGAAGCGTTTTCAATCCAGTAGTCGCTGAGCACGTGCTGTTTGGTTTCAGCCAGGTTGAACAGGAATTCGTCGCGCATGAGGTTATGGAGACCGTAGGCGTTGACTGAAGTCAGGTTGGTGCGTGTGCGGCGGGGTGCGTTGTAAACGTAGTTGCCGAGGTTAGCGCGCAGTGCGATACCGAAGTCCCAGTTCTTGTAGTTGAAGGTGTTGTTCCATGAAATGGTGACTTTGGGATCGGGTGAATGGAAGTTGATGAGGTCCTGGTCGTTGATTTCACCGTCGGCGTTCTGGTCAACGAACTGGCCGGGGACGGGGTTGCCATCAGCGTCGTAAACCTGCTGGTACACACGGTAGGTGTAAGCGGGTTCGCCTTCCATGAAGTACTGGAGGTCACCACCGATACCACCACCGGGGACACCGCGCGCGGGCATGGGCTTGCCTTCGTTGAGCTTGGTGATTTCGTTGCGGTTCCAAGCCACGTTGGCTGAAGTTGTCCAGGTGAAGTCTTTGGTCACCACGGGACGGGCAACAACGTTGAATTCCAGACCGGTGTTGCGGAGTGAACCGATGTTGGTCAACACGTAGTCAGAAGTCTGCATACCTTTGGCGGGAGTGCTGGCCAGAAGGTCGCGGGTGTTGCGCAGATACCAGTCGAGGCTGGCGGTGATGCGGTTGTTGAGGAATGCGAAGTCGAAACCTACGTTCCAAGTCTCAGTGGTTTCCCACTTGATGTTAGAGTCGTAGGCGGTGGGGTAGATGGGGTTGATCCATGTTCCGTTGTTGTAGTAGCCGGGATACATGAAGTTACCGTTTGATGAAATCACGTAAACAGGCAGATAGGGGAAGTATGAGCCGATTTCCTGCTGACCGGTCTCACCCCAGCCTAAGCGGAGTTTCCATTCGTCGAGGATATCAGATTCTTTGAGTGCCCCCATGTTGGAGATTTTCCAACCGAGAGCCACAGAGGGGAACAGACCCCAGCGGGTGTCTTTAGAGAAACGTGATGAAGCATCGTCACGCAGAGTGAAGGTCAACAGGTAGGTGTTGTCGAACTGATAGTTCAGACGGCCGTAGAATGAGAGCAGCTGTGTGGGGTTGGCCCAGCGGTTGGTGTCGCCGATCTGTTCGCCGATGACGTTTTTGTCGCTCCAGTTCATCAGGTAGGTGCCGTCACCGTAGTTGGTGAAGGTGTCAGAACCGTTCTCACCAACGAAACCGAGTGAGTTCACGTAGTTGGCGGCGTGGCCGAAGTAGCTGAAACGCTGCCATGAGTAACCGGCCATCACGTCAACATTTGATTTGATTGATTCGATGTCCTTGCGGTAGTTGGCATAGAATTCGAGCATGGTGTTGCGCTGGAGTTCATACCATTTGTAGCGCTGTTCAGCACCTGAAGCGCCCATACCGTTGAGAACTGAGTTGTTCCAAGCCTGAACGGAGTTGGCGGCGGTGATTGATTTGCAGTTGTTTTCTGAAACCTGGTAGCCGAGGTCGAGGTGCAGGTGCAGGTCGGGGAGGAAGTGCAGAGCGTAGTCGATCTGGAGGTTACCGGTTGATGACCAAGTGTCGTTGTGTGAGTCTACGTCGTTGAGCAGCTGCAGGGGGTTGATTGAAGCGTTACGGTCGAACACACCGCCGGGGGTGTAGTTGTAGTAACCGTTGTAGAGGTATTTACCTGTGTTACCGCCCATGGCGATGTTGGTGTAGACGGGTTTGGTGGGGTCGTTTGACACGGCTGAACCGATGGCACCCTGGTCGGCGTTACCTGTGCGGCCATATGTACCGAGGACTTTGGCGATAACAGAAAGCTTGCCGTTGAAGAATTTGGGTGATACGGTGATACCGGCGGTGACGCGTTCCATTGAAGATGTTTTGAGGATACCTTCATTGTCGGTGTAACCAACGTTTACACGGTAGGGGAGGATGCCGGCCTGACCACCTACTGAAAGGTTGTAGTCATGTGAGAATGATGTGCGGAGCACTTCTTTCTGCCAGTCGGTGTTGTAAATTTTGCCTTCGTAGCCGAGCTGTGCCACGGTTGACTCGTCGAGGTTATCGGTAACGACTTTTGCAAATTCGTCGCCGCTCATCATGTTGAGTTTTTTGCGGGCGGTGTTAACTGAGAAGTTAGCGGCGAAAGTAACCTGGGGACGTCCGCTTGTGCCTTTTTTGGTGGTCACGATGATCACACCGTTAGATGCGCGTGAACCATAGATGGCAGTTGCTGACGCATCCTTGAGGATGGTCATTGATTCGATGTCGGAGGGGTTGATCATTGTCAGCGCATTCATGCCGCCACCCTGGCTCTGATTGGTCTGGGGCACACCGTCGATGACAATAAGGGGGTCGTTTGACGCATTGAGCGATGAACCGCCGCGGATACGGATTGTAGCACCGCCGGCGGGGTTACCACCATCGGTTGTCACAACCACACCGGGGCTTGCGCCAACCAGCAGGTCCTGAGTCGATGTCGCGATACCGGCTTCGATATCATCGGGTTTGATGACCGCTACTGAACCGGTGGCGTCAGATTTTTTGACAACACCGTAACCGATAGCGACTACCTCATCAAGCATCACTGAGTTTTCTTTCAGCACAACGTTGATGTTTGTACGGTTCTGAACGGGCACGCGCTGAGTGTCGTAACCCACATACGATACGATAAGAACTCCGTTGGCGTCAACTTCGATACGGAAATTACCGTCGATGTCGGCCGATGTTCCCACGGATGTTCCTTCAGCCAGAATGCTGGCTCCGGTCAGGGGCTCGCCCTCGGAGTCTGTTACAGTACCGGTGACTGTAATCTTCTGTGCCAAAGCGGGGAAAGAAAGGCAAAGCAACATTACCATTGCAAGCCACGCTTTCCTACTCATTTGAAAACAAATGTTCTTCATGCAAGAATTTTTTAAAATTTGTGGTTGATTATTTATTGTTTAACTCTATTTTCGTTGTTGGTGAAGATCAATGACCCTGACTGTCGACATGCGAACTAATCCCCTCCCCTCTGCTACAGCGGGAGGCGCGCGTCACCTGGGAAAACGGATGTGGATATGAGGGCGGGCATTGCAGTTATTCCGGTATTCTTTCAGTCTGATCCGCGTGAAATCGTTGATTCACAACGGCTATTGACATAATCTTCTAATCTCAGTTTTTAGTTTTCACTTGGTGGCTTTCGCCTTGGTTTTGGTATTATTTCATCGGTGCGTCACTCTGTGACACCTTTGACTTTACAAAGTAAGTTAAAATATTTTAGATTTCAACGAATTTATCGGGTTAAATCATAATTCTAATCAACTTTAACATTTATATGTTAATAAAACACCGCATTTTAACATTTCTACGTCCTATCACTGTTGGGCAAGTTTCAATTTGACACTTGACCCGTCGATGCCACTCCTCGTCCCCTACCCCACGCGCCCCCCACCGCGCCAAAGCAAACGGAGTCCGCACCTTCGTTGGTACGAACTCCGCCTTATATATATTATTATATGTGTAAGCTATCAGCGAACTGACATCTTGACAACCTGTTTGGCTCCGTCGGCGAAAATCGCTTCCAGAACGTAAACTCCGGCCGCGTTGCCCATCAGTGATGTGCTTTCACCGGCAGCCACATTCATCTGGGCCACCTGGGTGCCGTTGAGTGCGTAAACCTTAACCACACCTGCTTCGGTCAGAGTGAAGCTGTCGCCGGTGACGATCACACGGTCGTTAGCCTCTTTGTCGGCAACGATGACAGTGACACCATCTTCTTTCTTTGAGCCGTCGTAGCGCACGGCAGCAACGCCGTAACCTTCAACGCCGGGAACAACCATTTCAACTTTAGCGTCGGGATCACCGAGTTTGATTCGTTTGATACCGCTCTGGTGCAGAGGATTGTTTTCGTCGTAGGCCTCAGCCCAAACATAACGACCTTCTGAACCGTTGGCACGCTCAACATCGTTGGCGGTGGGAGCACGGTAGCACCAGTACATGTACTCGTTGTTCTCGTCGAACGCGAGCTGTGAAATGCCGACATGTTCGTTGGTGCTTGAACCTTCGTAGCGAACGGGCGAACCGTCAACCAGGGTGAACAGTGAGGTGAACTGTGAGTGATCGGCGGGGTTGGGGTTGGGTGTGGCTTTCAGGGCTGACAGCGATGCGCGATACAGACCGGCCTTGATGAGCGATCCGTCGGCTTCCGGTCCTGAAACAGCCTCGCCGGGAGCTGATTTAGCAGTACCTCCGGTTTCGATGTAGATGTAGATGTCGTCATTCTTCTCGTCGATGTTGAAAGTAGTGATGATGGGGCTGTAGTTGCCCAGCACAATTTCATAAGAAGGTTTGACGGGTTTCTCTTTGGCGATGTCCGACTCTTTAAAGCGGAACAAACCGTTACCGTTATATTTCATACCGAGCCAGTAGAGGGGTTCGGGATTGCCTTCGGCATCCTTGTCCTGGGTGATGGCGAAACCACACTTGATGCAGCCGTAGCTGAATCCGTCGTTGTAGTAGCCAAGCCAGTTGTTCTCGAGCCATGAGGGATAGTTGGTGGGAAGTGCGATCGCGCTCGCGGGGATTTTGCGCACGGCCACGTTACGGTCGTTCACATAAAGAGTCTCTCCATATATATATAGGTTGAAGGGGTCAGCATAGGCGTTGGCACCGGTGTTGTCGAGCACCACGGCCTGGAACACGTTGCCACCAACTTTAGAAATGTAGAACAGTTTACCGTCGCCTTCGCTGCCTGCAGTGGCAGAGTAGACGAATTTTTTACCGGCTGATGAGCCGTAGATGCGGTTCTGGAACTCCAGAAGCTGGAAGGTGTGAGGCACTCCGCCAACATTGTAGTCGTCGGTCTGGCCGTCAGAGTAAACGCAGTGGATGTCGCCATCCTCACCGGCATAGTACAAACCGGCGGGCATGCCCATGTCGGCACCACCGGCAGCGAGGTTGGCGTCACCAACGATGGTCAGGTTTTTCCAGCCGTCGGCTTCTTTATATGCGTCAACAAGTGACACGGGAACAGTGGCTTTCACTGATGCCATTTCGGCGGTGAACACACCTTCGGCCAGAGCCGCGGGATGAGTTGAAGCCACAACGATGTTCTCAACTCCCGAGCCTGCGAAAGCGTCAGCCTCGATGATGGCCAGGATTGAACCTAAGTCAATCTGTTTCAACGCTGTCGCTCCGGCAAAAGCCTCCTGTTTGAGGATGGTGGGGAGAACGGCGGTTTCAAACTTGGTCAGTTTGGTACAGTTCTTAACGATACCGAAAGGAATCTCAGTGCCGTCAATCAGCTTGACTGACTCCAGATTCTCACATCCCTGAAGCACGTAACGACCAACGGTGCCACCGATTTCGTAGTTCTTCAAACCGGTGTTTGACAAAGCGTAGTCACCCCATGAAACAACCTTGGGCAATGCGATTGAAGTCAGAGTCTTGGCGTTCTGGAATGCGTAGTTGGCAACGCGGGTAGCAGTGGCGTTGGCATATTCGGCAGCCTGGTTAGCGCTCGGATAAAGCAGGATGGTTGCTCCGTTTTTGGTCACCAGAGCATTATCCTTAACCTCGTAAGTTTCGTTGGCGGCATCCACAACCAGTGTCTGCAGGCCATTGCAACCACGGAACGCACCCTCGGCAATTGATGCCACAGCCGCACCGAACTTAACTGAAGTCAGCGCACTGTTGCCATTGAACGCCTCAACGCCAATCTTGGTCACAGCGGCAGGGATAACCAGCTCGCCTGACAGTTTGGCACCTGAGAAAGAGTAAGCGCCGATTGAAGCCACGCTCTCCGGAAGATTGATCTTAGACACGGGTGAACCGTAGAAAGCCATTTCGCCGATTGAAGTGACATCCTTGCCCAGATTAACCTCAGCCAGGCTCTTGCAATTCTGGAACGATGAACTGTTGATGACAGTCACACCATCGGGAAGCTTCACAGAAGCGAGGCCCGTTCCGGCGAATGCGTTAGAACCGATCGAAGTCACGCTCTCACCGATGGTGACATCAGTCAGAGCCGAGCAGTTCTCAAAATAATAATTATTGATGCTGGTACACTTGCCACCGACAGTGAGTTTTTTCAACGACTTGGAGCCGCGGAAAAGAACCTCGGCAGGTTTCTCCAAACCGGTGATGTTACGCATCAGCACAACCTCCTCGATGGGAGAAATCTTATCAGCCTCGCCGGTCACGGTAAGCGTAGTGGTCTGAGAGTGAACCAGAGCAGTCTCACCCTCGGCGATAGTGATCTTGCGAAGTGAAGTACAACCGGTGAACATCGAAGCCGACAGCTCCTTGACACCACCGGGGATAGTGATCTCCTCGAGCGAAGAACAACCCTGGAACAAGTTACCGTTCACATTCACCAGGTCCTCAGGCAGACGCGCACTCTTCAAGCCGGTCATATTCTGGAACGAACCGCGGGGAATCGTCACACAGCCGTCAGGAAGATAAACACTTGTCACTTTCGCATTCTTTGACAAAGCCGCAGCAGCCACACCGACGATCGTGTACTCCTTACCCTCGTGCATAACAGGGTTGTCAGGCAATTTGATGTCGCCAGAATAAGCGGTCTCAGTGTTCGACGGCTTAGCCAAAGTCAGCTGTGTAGCCTTGGCACCCGATCCGGTAGTGAAATAAAGGCCATTGATAGTGACCCTCGCAGCCAAAGCTCCAAACACAGTCACGCATGAGAGTGCCATGACAAGCGCTCCCCTACGAATAATTTGAGTAGAAATTAGCATGATTAATTTGATTGGTTAGTATAAAAAAATAATTTAATTCAAGGTATCAGTAAATAAAATAATGTCAAAAAAAACGACACAACCTTATAATCCGCAAATATACTGATAAATAACTATTCTCCCAAATTAAAACCCCCTTTTTAACATCTAATTTAACAACACCAAAAAAAATCGCCCCAAAATTTGCACAACCAAACAAAAATCACTACCTTTGCATCCACAAAAAAGTGCGCCGCACTTCAGGTCCTATAGCTCAGTTGGTTAGAGCACCTGACTCATAATCAGGGAGTCCTTGGTTCAAGCCCAAGTGGGACCACAACATGCGAAAGCAATTCGTGGAAGAATCCTGAAAATCAATGATTTTCGGGATTCTTTGCTTTTAGGGCTTAGCGCAGAATCCGGAAGAATGCGGCGGTTCGCGTTGGACTGTCCGTTGGACTTGATTTTCTGCCGGAAATGTCCAACGAATTGGGCACAAGGCATTGATTCAAGCGTGGTTGCACACGGTTTTCTCATCTTGTCGAAAAACTTATGTTGAACCCTAAATGTTTATTTGACATGAATCAGAGAAAATCGACTTTCAGCGTCCTTTTCTTCATCAAGAGAAAGAAGCTGTTGAAGAATGGAGATGCGCCGGTGTATATGCGCGTCACCATCGATGGACGTTTCCTTGAAGTCTCCATGAAGCGCGGTGTCAACCCTAAGTCGTGGAATGAGAAGCGCCAACGCTCCACCGGGCGCGACCGTCTGTCGCTCGAACTGAACGACTACCTCGATGACACCCTTGCAAGGATTCTGAAAATCCATCAGCGTTTCATTGATGAGAAGAAACTCATCAATCCGAAAACCATTCTTGACGCTTACGCCGCGACGCATCGAGCGTCCGAAGATGCTCCGCGAGGTTTTCCAGCAGGAGAATGATTAATTTCGCCAGCGACTTGCCATAGGAGATGTGGCGTTGAATACCGTTCTACGTAATGAACGTGCAGAGCGTTATCTCAGCGAGTTCATCAAGAAGCAGTATAATGCCGATGACCTCCCCTTCTCTTCCATAGACACGGCTTTTGTTAGGGATTATCATCTTTTCCTCAGAGTTGACAAGGGGTTGGAGCAGAACACGGCCAACAAATATTGTAAGATTTTGAAGAAGGTTGTTGTGCTCGCGCTTGACAACAAATGGATGGAGATAAATCCATTCCAAGGGATGCGTTTTCAGGCTAAAGCCACCAACCGCCAGTTTCTCACGGAGAAAGAGTTGTCAACAATCATGAACAAGACATTTACCCTTGAACGTCTGAATGTGGTTCGCGACATCTTTGTGTTCTGCGCCTTGACAGGTCTTTCATTCTCGGATGTCGAAGGATTGAAGCCGGAGCATGTGTCGGTTGACGAAGAGGGCAACTACTGGATTCTCAAGGCACGACAGAAAACGAAGAATCTTTGCAGCATTCCCTATCTGGAGTCGGCACGTGCCATTGTCGAGAAATACAAAGGTCATCCGCTCTGTGAGTCCCGAGGTGTGTTGCTTCCGGTCATATCCAACCAACGGATGAATTCCTATCTTGGGGAGATTGCCGGGATATGCGGCATCACCAAACCGTTGACGATGCACATCGCCCGGCATAGCTTCGCATGCCTCGCACTCGCCAACGGCGTGTCGATGGAGGTTATCGCCCGGATGTTGGGACACTCCGACATCCGCACCACAAAAATCTACGCTAAAGTCGTGGATAAATCCATAGCTGAACAGATAGGTTCGCTCGCCGCCAAATTCGGCTCGCAGAAATAATCAGCTCGATATAAAGAGAAGTCGCCCCAGCCATCATCGTTGTTGGTCGGGGCAACTGTCGTTCAGCGGAAAGGCGGCAGATAATGGCTTTGCAGAAAAGCATCAATCTCGGCGGTATCATAGAGAATCTTACCCGGTAAGGCATAGTAACCGAATTCCCCCTTCGCACGATAATTGGCGAGAGTCTTCTTGCTTATCTTCAACTCATGCGACAATTCCGTATCGGTCAGGAACTGTCTGCTTCTTACACTCTGCTCAGCCAATTTCTTTATGCCAACCTTCACACTGTTCAGTTTTGAGAAAATGCCGGCGACCTCATCCGAAGTCAGCACGTGCATCCTGTCCGCCATCGTTGACGTAGGATTGCTTCAGCACGCGGTCAATCTCGCTCATCGGATAGAAAACCTTACCGTCGATGATGGAGTAACCGATTTTGCCGGATGAACGCATGGTCTGCATAGAGCGCAGTCCAAGCTTCAGTATAGACTGAGCCGACTCATTGTCGACCCAGTCATCAAGATTTCTCGGGGCATAGAGTCTCATAAGAGTCTCCAGCCCTCTGGCACATTCGTCAACACGTGCCAGGATCGCATCGTAAACGACACGTTCGATAACAACGTAATCCATAAAAATTTTTGTTTAGAATTTGAAAAAAGGATTCAGTGGCGCGGCTCCGCGATATGTGTAGCGTACCGCATATAATAATCACCCCGACTGCAATTCCGGACCTGCAATCAAGGGTCATGTAAGTAAGTAATCGACTGATCAATCGACTGTATGTGCATTTGAATGAATCATCATTCAGTTAAACATTTGAATCTTCAAATGTTTAAACGTTTGATCGATTAAACGTTCAAACGCATGATTGATTAAATGAATTGATGTATTACGGCGATGGAATGCCCAATCCATTGTATCAAAGGAACATCTGATTTTGCATCATAGTTCCCTGCTCATCTCAATTACTCCATATTGAACCATCATTTGTCCATGCAGAACCATCCTCTGCAATCAAGATTGCAGACTTAACCATATACATGTGTATATAGAGGTACGGATTGAGATATGAATATATCGCGATATGTCTATGGCTATCTATCGAAGTCGATACCTATCTTCACATATGTCTCCACAGCAACCTGCAGAAGTATCAAGATCTATCCGTCTCTGCCTATACAACTGTAATCAAATGAATAAAGTTTTCTGATTCTCAATCGTTTCCCAACCTTTCCATAAAGTTTCCCAACATTGCTCAACATTTCTTTCCGCAGATTCTATTGTCGTCTTGACTTTCTTGATGAACGCCTGTTCACTGCAAGTTATGTGGTATGCAGCATCAAATCAGTTTTGCTGCATACCACCCTTGCATGATATACCCGGAAGAACTCCAATGTCGTTCTTCCCATTGTTTTTTCATTGCCAAACCCTAATTCTAAACAGAATGGTTCCGCAAAATAGCCCGCGGGCAAACCGACTCCGGAGTTTTGCCACTACTATACTTGCAAGGGTTATCGGGCACCAATCCAGTTTCCAGTGCCCGGTAACATACCTTGCAAAGTCAACGTTGACTTCCAAAAATTTTGTAGCATCAATAAAATTCATTAACTTTGCGTTCAAGTTAAAGATTTTGCAAATGAGCGAAGATATTAACAGAATCAAGACCGTTTTGTGTGATAAGAAAAAAACAAGCAAATGGTTGGCGGAACAGTTAAAAGTTAGTCCTACGACTGTCTCCAAGTGGTGTACAAATACCTCCCAACCGGACTTATATACGTTGCGTTCAATTGCCAGTTTGTTGGAGGTTGATGTGCGTGTATTGCTTAATCCCACCGAACAATATGGAGTAGTCGCTGAACCATATATAATTTACGGCATAAAGAATGACTGACCGAACTCAACATAATATCCTTCCAGAAGTCGTGCGAAATACGAACGACTTCATTGCTAATGTGCCTAAATCAAAGCGAAAAAAATTCGGTCAATTTTTCACGACTGCTACTACGGCACAATTCATGGCGACTCTTTTTGATATTGATTTTTCAAAAAAAAATATAGAACTGCTGGATGCGGGATCTGGAACTGGTGTGTTGAGCGCAGCTTTGTTGGACCATATCTTTAATAACAGTTTCAAAGGAACAGTTCACCTTACATGTTACGAAACAGACGATGAAGTTTTCCCGATTTTAGAGAAGAACTTAATGCTCGCCAAGCAAGTGTACGGCATCGAATACACACTTCTAAAAGAGAATTACATCACGTCCCAATATTTTGGAGTAAACTCTCTTATGACAGATGATAAGGATAAATATGACTACATCATTGGTAATCCGCCTTATCTTAAAGTCTCAAAGGCTGCTCCGGAAGCTAAAGCTATGCCTGAAGTATGTCACGGTGCGCCAAACCTATATTTTCTATTTTGGGCTATGGGTATTTACAATCTAAAGCCTGGACAAGAACTTGTCTATATCATTCCTCGGTCATGGACTTCCGGTGCCTATTTCAAGAAATTCCGAAGTTATATGTTCAGTCAATGCGTAATAACTGACGTGCATTTATTTGAGAGCAGGAATAAAGTATTTGACGAGGAGTCTGTTCTGCAGGAAACGATTATAGTCAAAATAAAAAAGACTACCAACAAACCTAAAAGCATCAATATTACGACTACAGCAACATCCGATTTCCTGGATTTGAAGAGATTTCAGGCTCCATACGAAACTGTTATCCCTAAAAATCAGTTTGTCTATCTCGTGACTGATGTCAAGGAGGCTGAAGTGCTGGAGAGAGTCAACAAACTACCAAATACTTTACCGGACATAAAAATGAAGATGCAGACTGGGATCATTGTTGATTTCAGAACGAAAGAAGTGCTCCGTGACGAAATGGAGGAAGGAGCCTTTCCGTTGTTGTACTCTCAGCATATAAGAGATGGGCGTGTCACTTGGCCGCTGGGCAAAGAGGGTGAGGTTATTAAAACTGATAGAATGTCTTTCCTTCAAGAAAATAGTGACTTTCTACTTGTAAAACGATTTACAGCAAAGGAGGAGAAGCGTCGTCTTCAATGCGGCATATACCTAAAACAGCGATATAAACAATTCGCATATATCAGTACGCAAAATAAAGTGAATTTTGTGAAGTGTGATTCGCCATGTATAACTTACGGACTTTATGTGTTGCTAAATTCCACGCTATACGATACATATTATCGTATATTGAATGGTTCCACTCAGGTGAACTCTACAGAGGTAAATCAAATGCCAATACCGGAGCGTGAGGTTATTGAAGCAATGGGTAGAGAGCTTATGCATCAAGACCTTACAGAATCAAATTGCAATAAAATCATAGACCGATGGATAAATTAGAATACGCAAAAAGTCTTTTGAATCAGATAGGAATGCCTCAAAAACAACAAGGTGTTCTTTGCGCTCTTGCGTTACTTGCAATGGCAGGATTGAAACGAGAGTCAGAGTGGTCGGACGCTACCAATGAATGGATACGCATCCATGACATTATGCGGTTTATCGCGGATAATTATGATGTGATTTATGCCGAAAACTCCCGTGAAACATTCCGCAAACAAGCTATGCACCCATTCCGGACGGCGGCGCTTATAGAAGATAATGGAATGTCAACAAATAGTCCCAATTATCGATACCGCATTACAAATGAATTTCTTAACGTGATTAAAGAGGTAAATGATGATTCATCTTGTGCGGCAGAACCGGGTATGGCTTTGACTATGTTTATCTCCAATCACGAATCCTTGTCCCAAATTTATGCGTCCAAAAAGAAGATGCAGAAGATGCCGGTGCGAATCAATCATCAGGATTTTACATTCAGCCCGGGAAAACACAATGAATTACAGAAAGCAATAATTGAGGAATTTGCTCCTCGCTTTGCACCTAATTCAGAATGTCTTTATGTCGGTGATACCATTCAGAAGGATTTGGTAAAGAATGTGGAAAAGCTGTCTGAACTTGGTTTTGAAATAACTCTGCATGACAAAATGCCTGATGTAGTGCTTTATCGTGAGGACAAGAATTGGATTTACTTCATTGAATCAATCACCTCTGTTGGTCCAATGGATCCCAAGCGAATAGTAGAAATAGAAACAATGACACGCAACGTCACTGCTGGGAAAATATTCATTTCCGCATTCCTCGATTTCTCCACGTTCAAGAAGTTTTCAGACAAATTGGCCTGGGAAACCGAAGTGTGGATTGCCGACATGCCCGATCACATGATTCATCTCAATGGTGACAAATTCTTAGGACCAAGATAAGAACGCAATTTATGGCACAGACATTATTTATTGACATTTTTGCATTTAATCTTCAAAAGATTAAAGAATCCCATAATGTAACCACGCCTACTGGCGGTATCGGAACAAGATACACTACAGAAAAAGAAAACTCAAAATTTAATGCACTGTTCGAGTGTTTGAGCGGTGAGTCATATGAGGATAAATTCAAATCTCTTATTCAAGAATACATCGGTTCGTTCAATGATCGATATAGTGTGAAAAGAGAGAAAGGAATAAGCATGAACTCAGAACATCACTTGCATGTAAGTGGCACTAAATTCTATATTTGGGGTGAATTTAGTGGGGGGCATACAGGTCACGAGCAAAGAGTCTATAAGCGAGAGAATTCGTCAGAAAGTGAATATACTATTAGCAAAGAAAAAATGGTGGCATCGCCATTCTTCTTTCTTTTATGGATCCCCCGAGATTCTAATTTAGGAATTCTTATAGTGCAACGTTATTCCAGTATGTCATGCACAAAGGAGTTTCAGGATTCCTTAGTCAAACTTTTTATAGCAAAGGGCTTTAAACCGATATGGACACCTTTTGTACCGAAAGAAATTTGTAAAGAATACTTTAATACATGCGCCTTGACTGCATTTAGGGTTCAGCATACCGCACCTAAAAGTGATGATTTCAATGACACTGTCTTTGCCAATTTTGAGTCAGATCGAGGGATTTCTTTCGTAACACGATTAAGTGGAATGAACTTGTCTTTTGAAAAACTCTTCAAGACCGGCAAATTCAAAGAAGATTTCAAAGGCTTTATTGGTATGGTTGATAAAAACTATACAGATGGAGATGATGTTGAAATTACATACAAAAATTGTGATGGAATAACCACAAAAGCTTCCTTAGAAACATTTGATTCAATTATGCCAAGAATAGCACTTGAATCTGATTGTTTTGACGAAGAGACCAATACTCCTATTTGGGATAAAATCTCTGTAACTGCCATTTCCTATTTGGAATCCATTAAAAAGGATATTGGTTATACCCCAACAATTGAAGAATAATTCCAATGAAAGCATTTTTTAGGCTTTTAATGGCAGGGGTGCGAATGATTTTACCCAAACGATTAGAAAATGCTACAGCATGGATTGAATTATGTTTGATGATTCTATCAATAACACTTTGTCTAATGTTTGAGATTAAAGCAAACGATAAGGTTTGTAATTTAGCACTACCGGCATTAAGTATATTTACAGCATTGGTTTTTACTGCTATATTTACTGTACCATCTCAGTTGTCTGATAAATTAAAGGATATAGATAACAAAGTTGATGAACCTACCGTAAACTATTTAATTAGATATAGAAATTTCATCAATTCATTCTCAAAGCAATTGATTAGCATGACAATAATCAGTTTTATTCTTATTGTTCTAATTATACTTGTAAATGTAATTGATGAACACGTAATCATAATTACTGGGCTAATTATTCCTTTCTCATTGAATCTAATTATGCTAATTATAGCAACCGTAATAAATATTTCCCGAATGATTGAGGATAATATAAAATATTCAACAACGGCAATTGAAAGAATCAAGAATAATTTGAAATAATGAAGAGACTTTAATAATGGACGTAGAACAGAAATATTCAGTAAATCATTATCTTGTGTCGGCATTGCTCAACTATGTCGATAACAAGGAAATTGCAATCCCGGAGATTCAGCGTCCATTTGTTTGGGACGCTGCAAAAGTACGTGACTTGATTGACAGCCTTTATCAAGGCTATCCAATCGGTTATATCGTCACATGGCAAAATCCGGATGTAAAACTTAAAGACGGTACGACTTCATCTGGCAAGAAAATACTGATAGATGGTCAACAACGGGTAACTGCGCTAACTGCGGCCATACTTGGTCATACCGTCAAGAATACTGATTATGAGGATGTCCGTATAAAAATTGCATTCAATCCTATAGAACGACGATTTGAGGTGAGTAATCCTGCCATTCAAAAGGATGTTACTTGGATTGCAGACATCGCACCATTTTTGAGTGGAGAACAAAAGCAGAGTGCTCTTCGCAAAGCATACTGTGCTCTCAATCCCGACATGGATGATGACGAATTTGATGAAATACTTGAGGGACTCAAAGATATAAAGAAAAAAGAGGTTGGTGTAATCCAACTATCGGGAAATCTTGATATTGATGCAGTCACCGAAATCTTCATTAGAATAAATAGCCAGGGAGTGCCTTTGAGTCAGGCAGACTTCGTAATGTCAAAAATTGCAGCTAATGAAAGTTATGGAGGAAACCTTCTGAGAAAGTGCATAGATCACTTCAGCCATCTTGCAGTTAAGCCTGAATTTTATGGAAAACTCAAAGAGAATGATGTTGAGTTTGTCAATTCTGAATATTTCAATGCCGTAAGTTGGCTTCGAAATGAGAATGATGACATATATGATCCGACATACGTGGATATTCTGCGTGTGGCATTCACATATAAATTCTCTCGTGGTAAAATGAGCGACCTTGTTAGTCTGCTTTCAGGCCGAAACTTTGAGACACGTGGTTTCGAGCAAAGCATAGAGGAGAATACATACAAAGAACTGAAATCAGGTGTGATGGATTTTATTAATGAAACGAACTTTAAGCGTTTCATCATGATAGTTCGCTCTGCAGGATTTTGCCACACGAAACTTATCCGCTCTCAGAACGTACTGAACTTTGGCTACATCTTATACCTCAAATTACGGGCATTGAAATATGCACCTGAAAAGATTGAGAAATATGTAAGGCGCTGGATAGTTATGGCCTTCTTGACAGGGCGATACAGCAGCAGTCCGGAATCACAGTTTGACTACGACATAAAACAAACCGACCTTCGCCAATTTGAGGACTTCCTTAAGGATGTTGAAGATGCTCGATTATCAGATGCGTTCTGGGACGTTGAATTATTGCAGCGCCTTGACACGTCAGTGGCAAGCAGTCCAGTATTCAATGTATTTCTTGCTTCTCAATGCAAGATGAACGTGCGAGGATTCCTCTCAACCGATATCACAGTAAAAGATCTGATTGAACAGCGCGGGGACGTTCATCATATTTTCCCCAGACAATATCTGAAGGTCAACGGATTTTCAAGAGGTCAGTATAATCAAGTTGCCAACTATACTTACGTGCAATCCGAAATTAATATAAAAATCGGAAAGAAAGCTCCTTCAGATTATCTTGGATATGTTGCTAATGTGCAAAGTAATGGCGGCGAATGTAAGTATGGTGGAATAAATAATAGTGACATACTCAATAAGAATATGGTGGAGAATTGTATACCGATGTCTACACCAACTATGTCCTTGGACGATTATTCAGATTTCCTCATTGAGAGACGCAAACTCATTGCTAAACGACTTAAAGAGTATTACTTCTCGTTATAATTAAGAATTCCGAAAATGGCAGTATTATGACTATTGACGATATACGGGCGTTGGTGGCGGCGGATGAGTCGCGGACTCTGGAGCTGAAGAAGAGTACCGGCGAGCTGAAAGACGGTATGCACTCGGCGTGCGCGTTCCTCAATACGGAGGGTGGCTGGCTGATTTTCGGTGTGGCACCGAAGTCGCTGAAGATTGTCGGACAGGAGGTGACTGACCGTACGCAGCAGGAGATCACTCAGGCTCTCGCCGGACTGGAACCGGCGGTGGACGTGCAGGTGGAGTATGTCGATGTGCCGGAATATCCGGGGCATAAGGTCATCGCCATGCACTTCGACGGTTGGGTGTGGGGCGAGCGTCCGCATACTTTCCACGGTTGTCCGTACTACAAAGTTGAGAGCACAACGAAGGTTATGCCGCATGATATGTATGACGAGCGCATCCGGGCGCATGAACCGAAAGCATATTCGTGGGAAAATATGACCGGCGAAGGCGTGACTCTTGCCGACATGGATGAGGGGAAGATCCGCAACGGTATTCGTCGAGGTATCGATGGCGGTCGCATACCGGAGATTGCGTTGACCGAGCCTATACGCGACATTCTTGCCAAGTGGAAATTGCTGAAGAATGGTATTCCGACTAATGGAGCTGTGCTTCTTTTCTCAAAGAACATTGATGAGTACCCCAACTTCCGGTTGAGGATGGCAAGGTTTGTCGGTACGGATAAGAATATGTTCCGCGACAACCAACGTGCCGAGGGTAATTTCTTCGAACTTCTGCAAGCCGGCATTGATTTCTGTTTCAAACACCTTTCCCTCAGTGGCCGCATCACAAGCAAAAGCCTCGAACGCGAGGAACATCTTGAGGTGCCGATTGATGCGTTGAGAGAAGCCCTTATCAACGCACTTTGCCATCGTTGGTGGGAACAGCATAATCTCACAATCAGTCTCGCCATTTACGACGACCGCATTGAAATTGCAAGTCCGGGGCAGTTTCCCCGACAGATTACGCCGGAAAATATAAAGCAGCCGCATGAGTCGTTTCCCCACAATCTGAACGTGGCAGAAGCCCTGTTCCGCATGACCTATCTGGAAAACTGGGGCAGCGGAGCCAAACGCATCATAGATGCCTGCCGCGCCCAGAATGTCGAGGAACCAACATGGAGCGACCACGGTGGCTTCATCACCGTGACCTTCAAACGCCCGACACAGAATGGTTCAAGTCAAGAGCAAGAACCTACCAAACATGACACAAGTACGTCCCAAGTTCAGAACTTAGGGGGTGACAATGCCCTAAGCTCGCCCCAAGCTCGCCCCAAGTTCGCCCCAAGTTCGCCCCAAGTTGTGCAACTTGTTAAGATAATGGGGAATAGAGATTATACAATAAAGGAATTAACAGAAATGTGCGGATATCAGGATCCTAAACATTTTAGAGAGGGATACATAAAGCCGGCATTGATTGATGGGGCCATTGAACGATTGTATTCAGAGCAACCCAACCATCCCAAGCAAAAGTATCATCTTACTACCGCAGCCTTGGAATGGAAGAAGTCCAAGAATGAAAATTAATCTGATCGACACGGATATGAATATAGTCTCATCTTGCATAGGGAAACCTTTTCCGGAAGAAAGATATATCTCGTCCAACGATTGTGTGATGCCGAGAATTACTCCGCATTCGTTCGATATAGTCATCACGCTCAAAAATATTTCGATTGAAGAACGGAGGGCTATTGCTAATGACAGTTTCAGTGTCAGTATATTCGTGTTCAAACAAATTCCGTATATCGTTTTTGATTTCGGGGTATATAAATGCAATATAGCCATCAACATTCAGAAGATACGACAAGTCCCGGTTGAGCAATGGATTAAGGATGAAGAAGAAACAGTCATCCTATATTTGCTTGAAGAAAGCACGGGCAAAATTATGGATATTCGGTTTTGTAAATTCCCATTGATGACAGAGTTGAAGTATCTACTGAATTTGCAGTCGAAAATAACAAAGGAAACCATCGATTCCAGAATAGCTGAGGGTGAATCAATGTATTCCGTGCATGATATGTTGAATTATTCTATATTCTTTGGCGAAGTTTCGGCAAGTGAAAATATTTTTGAATCACAAGATGCTGAGGAAGAGTATTTATTTTAATTTAAAATACCATGAAACTAAAGATAAAAGGCAAGACATATGTTTATAATCATGAATGTTCTCGGGAGCAATCAGGAAATAGATTGACCCGCGAGGAAATGCAGGCGTTTGTAACGGATTGTTTGATTGAATCTTTTGAGTTGAAAGGGGTGAAATGTATTCGGCATACTCCCGATTTCAATTCTGAGGCTGACTTTTCCTACAATAAAGCTGGCGAGACGGTGTGCGGCGTAGTGAAATATATTGTTGACCAATCCGAAGGCGAAAGAATTGTTCATGAATTATTCCTAAGAAAATTCGAAACTGAGTTTCCGAGATTGACAGAGGGATTCTATAAACATGGCTCCGTGCCAATATTCTTCTTTGCCGAAGCCAAGTGCCTCGATAATGATAGTAATATTCCAATTGCCGGCGGACGTTATGAGATTACGTATCACCCGCTCCAAATGTTGTACGAAGATATCCCAACGAAAGGGGAAAATCTTTCTGAGTACGAAATGTATAAAGGATATGCCGAAAGCTGGTGTTCTGACGATCTGTCTTTTATTAGAGATTATGTGGCGACCTTTTTTGGAGGAACATCTGAACTTGCATTTGATGAAATTACCTCAAAGAAAGGATTGATAAAACATATCGAGCATCAGCATGAACTGTGGAAAATCAGACACACGCACATTTGGCCAGTACTCGTTAAGGACACCGATACCGGTGAAAAGGGTATATTGATTCAATCAAACGGTGAGGACGTTTGCTTTGTCACTCTTGATTTTTCCAACTATCGTATAAGCAGGTCTCATACGTTCGAGCCTCCCAAAAATTACGTTCCGTGGGAAAGAGCATATGAACTTTATCAAACCCACGGAGACCATCATGCGCCATTTGTCGGAGATGAGGAGTTACGATCTTTTCTTTCTGAAATGATGAAAGATTCTACAGTATGTCTAACCACTGATACAGATGTTTCATTTGATAAGGGTGAGGAAGCATTGACTCGTGTTGCATCGCTAAAATATATTGGTGACGCTGATATTGATGATATGGGGTATCTTGCTTTGATTGCTTACAATAAGGCTGCTGATACAAACGTGTTTATATCATGCTATCCGTATCTACAGGGCAAATCTGTAATGGTTGAAATTATAGACGTGCTTGAATGGGATAATCAGATAGAAGCGACTATAAAGTGTAAGTATTCCGCAAATGATGAGGATTTTGTTTTCCATTTTTTTGCTACAGATTACTATTTCAACAAAGATAAGTATAAAATTGGTGCCAAATTAAATGTCGGTTTGGCCGCATCATCCGGCAATGTAAAGGAAGCGTCACGCGGTTTTAAGTTCGAGGGACAGAACGCTGTTGATTTTCTTGCGAAGATGGGAAAAGAACCGACATACGACGAAAATGGAGAGATAGAACCTGTTAATTTCAGTACGGAAAAACTTATAGCATTTCTTCCGCATGATTCGAAATGTCCAGACATGGCAGAGTTTCAATCTCCGACACGAGAATTCAGATATGATAGTTTCTGGGGAAACTCAGTCAATACATGCTTAATAAAACTTAATAGCGATACAGCCCTTGAAGTACCATTATACTTCAATGATGATTTCGAGCCTAAAAACGGAGAACCAATTACAGGTTGGCTTTGGTTGACAGGGCGCTTGTCAGATACTTGCAACACAATGCATAAATCGGCTTGGCAAATGGCTGAAAGCATGAAATTAGCAAAAGTATCTGAAACCTTCCTAAATAAACTATACTCATTTAAAACTCGTTCCCTTACGGATGTTTCAGAACTTCTCAATGTATTACCGGATTTGTCAATTGAAAGTGGGAATCGTTTATTTATCGTTAAGGTCGGGAATCGCTCACGCTTCGATTTTGAAATTTTCGTCGCGAATTTTTCTGAAGTAACAACCATCTTCAACAGACTTGATCCGGAAGGATTCCTCTCAGGAGATGATGCTGATAGGCTTTTATCTCCATTGGAAGATTCAATCATTGGAAATACAACTGAATCTGTTTGGCAGATGTTTCTTCTTTCCATTGGCGATTTCTATCTGCCATATAGCAAGACACATTCTTCAGAATTCAGTTATATCTTGACTAAGGATGACGCCGAAAGTAGTCTGAAAGCTTCGAATTTGCCTCATTCATACATCAATCTCCTCCCCTCTATTACAAAAGCGAATTGCGGAAGTGGATACTTCTCGGTATATGTTTGGGATGAAGGACGACTTTATCGACAGGTTTATACCTATCACTTCTCAAATGGGAGAATCAAATTTCAATTGGATGCATTCTATAATGTGCAAAAGTCTTTCGACTTCGAAGACGATTATTCTGATATTCGATTCAGGGATGGAGATTGAATTCGACTCACGATTTCTGTCAAAAGGTACATAATAATCTGAGATTCTATTCGTTATATGTGCAGCGACAAAATGAAGAGCATCGTGTGACGACAGCGGAATTGAAGTCGAAGCCGGGTGCTATCTGCGGAAGAATTCGGAAGACGATACAAGGCCCAAACGTTGGACTTGGCAAGTGCTGCCGTTGCAAACCATTGATATAAAGGATTTTTCCAGAATGGATTTTCCCAAGTGGGACCACCAGAATAAATCTCCAATCATTTGAAATTCAAATGATTGGAGATTTTACTTTATAAGATTTGTCCACATATTGTCCACCAAATTGATTTCTGACCACGGAGTGGACAAAAATTGGCACAAGCCGTTTTCCTGGTGCATATGTCAAAATGCACTCTTATTTCAAGATAGCTGACGATCCGGTTTCCGCACCCCCCACCTCATCGCCGTGGTTGACCTTCTTGCCATAGCCGAACGTGTAGGCCACCGACAATTGCAGGCTGAAATGGCTTCGCACGTCATAGTTGGTCATACGGTCACTGTAATATTCATAGTGACAGCGCGTCGTACTGTAGTCCCACGATGTCCGGAATGGATTCGCTATCGCGAGCCTCACGTTCAGGTCAGATTTGCTCCATCCACCTTCCAATTTGAGTGTGCTGCGGGTCTTGATGATGGTGTCGTAGTTCGACCAAAGGCTCGTCAGAGGCGAATTGTAATAAGCCGAGAGATAGAATTTTCCCATATAATATTGCACTGCCGAAACCAGAATCATAGGGTTGTAGGTGACCGGCACAGTGCCAGTGGTGCGATAAAAATCCTGTCTGGGCATGAGCTGGAGCTGCAGTTTCCCGTCAAAGAACGTGGCCGTGGCTGATATTCCCGCTACCGTCCACAGGTGGTCGCCGTTGTTCTCATAGCTACGGAGTATGGCCCGGCCACCGTCATAGGGGCTATATACCGGAGTCCAGCGGTCAAGCAATCCGAGGAAACTGACGTAGGGCGACACCCTGAGCCACGACATGGCGCTCCAGCTATAATTGAGCGACGCCGAAAGCATGTGTGAGCAGCTCAAATCGGGATTACCGCGGTAGTAGAGCAACTCATTCTCCTGAAGCACGTTAGGGCTGCGGCCGTTGTCAGGCATGGATTCTTTGGAGTAGCTCATGCTTAAGTTGACCGAATGACGGCGGCCGGGTGACCATCCGAGCGTGACTGTGCCGAAAGGATAGAGTTCTTCCTCAACGATTCCGTTAGTGCGGTTATACTGATATCGCATCCCCACCCGGGCGTCACCGCTGAACTTATCGGTGTAATATCCATATTTCACCGTACCCCCCGCAAACGAAGCCGTCAGCTTGTCATAGGCCTGGCGGTCACCGTCGTAGTTCACACGATAATCCGTCCTTCCGCCGAATCCGGTGAGATACAGATAATGGTTCTTCCCGAGGTCTCTCATCAACGAAGCGTTCAGATTCAGGTCAGTGGCTTTTTCGCGGGCGTTGTTCAGTATTTGCGTCTCATCAGTCGTGTAGCACGAGTTCTGGATATTGCGAGTGTGCGACGCCGAAGGATAGAGTGTGAGCTTGTAACGGCGAGGCAACGAGAAAAAGAACATTCCACGGTAGGCCACCGTCTTCACATTCGAGCTCTTTTCCGTGGCATAGGTCGACGGACTGAATATCCTGGGCACAAACTCCACACTCCCCTCGCTGTCGTTGTCAGGCTCATCGGAATAGGTGAACGCGAGGGTGTTTTGGGTCTGGAAATTTTCAGAGTCATATGAAGCCCGGAATGTGACCGGCACGGTGTTCTCCACATAATGCCCGCCTGTGACAGCGTGCCTGCGCTCAACCCATTCAGCCGCACGCCCCGCCTGCTCCCCTACAAGATATGACGATGTGCCGCCACTACCGCCATGATGGCTGTCCGAATTGCGGCTCCCGACGAACAGGTCGTAGGTCATGCTTTTATATTTGAATTTGGAGTAGAGCGACACATCGCTGTGCAAACCCGTGAAGAATTGTTCCGAGGCCATCAACTTCGTATATCCGCCATATTCATATGTCTGAAGAATGAAATTGATCACGTTAGTCTCTCCCATGAATCTGGGGTCGGAAGGGGAATAGGAAAATTCGACCCTGCGCACATCCGCCGTGCGCAACCCCTTCAGCTCCTCGGGCGTCGCCCTGGCGTAATCGATAAATATGGCCACCGACCTGCCGTCGGTCGTCTCCACGCTGTTGTCAAACAACTTGACGTTGATCTGAGGGATGGCCATGCGCCGCAAAAGGTCGATTGCGTCCATGGCGGTATTTTTCTGACGCGGCGTCGGCCGGTAGACATTGCGGTCGGAATAGGCCTGCATTTGCTCGCCTGCGACGGTCACACCCTTCAGATTGATCGGCCGACCGCTCATAACCACATCGCCCATGGCGAACGAGACGAAATCCATCACTTTCGGCCTGTAGCCCAGACAAGTCAATTTACCTATCACACCGCTCTGGTCACATGGAATTCTAAACCGTCCCTCACCGTCGGTTATTCCGTAAGTTAGCACGGTTGAATCCTTCGGAGCGAGCAGCATAACCGTCGCGGCCACCACCGGCTCCCCGTCAGAGGCCACGGCACGGCCCGTATAGACATACCTCCCATGCTGGAGCGCCTCGACATAGCACACGTTCCCGGATTCAACAACCGTAACCGGATTCAGTCCAATGGCCTGACGGAGCGCCTCATGGACATTGTCGGCATTGACAGCCGCACTGGTGGTGTAGTTCTCAAGCTCATCATAAATGAAGTTTATCTCCACATCCCGATGACTCTTCATGATCAGTCGAATCGCCTCGGGAAGCGGCGTGGAGTTGAAACGGTAGGAGAAAGCACCGGCACCGGCGACCGCCAACGGCACCATGGCGCAGATAAGAGCGGTCAAACCCGTTCTGAGTATATCATTCATGAGTCAGTCGATTTTTATGGTTCTACCCTTGACAGTGATATGGATTCGTTCGAAATTATTGAGACTCTCAACAACCTCATCAAGCGGCTGTGCCTGATTCCAGCGGAAATGCAGACGCAATCCCCTCGGCGCGTCAGCTGAAAATTCAACCTCATAGCCGTGATAGCCGGCGACACGACTGACAATCTCCTCCAGCGAGTCATTTTCAAAAATAATTATTTCCGGAGCCAGTACGGTTGTATCGGCAGCGGCAACAGCCACATCATCAGGTATGACACATTCTTCATCAGCCACAACAGTCTCGACCGAAGGCCCATCAACCCGTTTGTCAAACACATGACCCACACCCGCAACAACAACGGCCGCCAAGGTGGCGAGCGACGCCAATCCTATGGCCACACTCGCGGCCACATTGCGCGACACCCAACAGGTCAACCCGCGCCTGTTGCGCGAACGCTTGAAAGCGGTCCACTCCGCCTCCACATCGGGATCCGGCATTGGTCTGAATGTCGCACATGTTTTGTCAAGCAGGTCGTAAACCTCCCTGACCTCCGGATCGGCGAGCATGGCCTCGACATCATTTTCAGAATAACTGTCGGGGTGCTCCATTGCCTCAAGCAGTCGGTCTATTTTATCCATTTCGAGATAGTTTTGAACGTAAAACATCAATCGCATGACGCAAATGCTTATAAACAGCAACTTCGGTGACACCCAACAACCCGGCGATTTCCTTATAACTCTTGCCATCCCTGAACCGCAATTCAACAACCCGGCGGCAAGCCTCTGTCAGATCGTTGGCAACCGTGGCGTGAATCGCCGCTATTGTCTCATCGTCAGGCCACTGCTCTTCGTCGATTTCTTTTTCATTAAGCGAGTAACCCTCCAGAACACGTTCCCTTGTCGACAGACCACGCAGATAGTTGAGACACCGGTTGCGCACCGCCCTCAACAGATAACGGTCGGACACATCAGTTCTGCCGGCGGTGAGCAATGACTCGAACACATCGTGCACAATGTCACGCGACACATCCTCATCACGCAAAATCAACATCGCCAACCGGTGCATAGCCCGATAGTTTGTTTTGAATAGCTGCTCTATGTCATTTGTCCGAGGCATAATAAGTGTTGCAAAGCGACCACGAAGGCCCCATAAGTTTCGTCATACGTAAATAAGACACCTAAACCTCTGAAAACCTAACCCCCCTGATCAAAAAAAACGCATTTCAAGACTCTAAATCTCGAAATGCGGTTAAATAAATTCTATCCCCGGCAGTGCGGGGAAACAATCCTTCATAATCAACCGGGCAACGCACAGCCACGGCTCAATCCGTCACAACCGAGCCTATCAACGTGGCCGACGAGGCATCCTCAACAAGCACCTCGACCAGATCGCCCACCTTGACCGAGCCTCGCGGAAACACCACACTCTTGTTCTGCGGCGTGCGGCCAACCATCTGCTCATTGCTGCGCTTGGCAACACCCTCGACCAGAACCTCAAACCGCTTCCCTATGTCACGGCGGTTCGACTCCAGCGAAAGCTGATTCTGCAACGCGATCATCCGGTTCAGACGCTCAATCTTAACATCCTCCGGAACATTGTCACCCATCGTGCGGGCAGCCAATGTGCCCGGACGCTCCGAGTATTTGAACATGAACGCATTGTCAAACCCAACCTCACGCATCAGCGACAACGTCTGCTCAAAATCATCCTCGCTCTCATTGTAGAAACCCGTGAACATGTCAGTGGTGACAGCACAGTCAGGCATAGCCCGGCGTATGGCAGCGATACGGCCCAGATACCACTCGCGCGTATACTTGCGGTTCATCGACTTGAGCACACTGTCGCTACCCGACTGAACCGGCAGATGCACATGATTGCATATATTGTCATATCGGGCCATCGTCGCGATGATCTCGTCGCTCATATCCTTCGGATGCGACGTCGTGAACCTCACACGCATGTCGGGAGCAGCCTCCGCAACCATCGCCAACAGCCGGGCAAAACCAACGCGCTCACCCGTCGCAGCATCGACATAATCATATGAATTCACATTCTGACCCAGCAACGTGACCTCCTTGAATCCACGCCCGCGCAAATCAGCCAGCTCATTGAGAATGCTCCCCGCCTCACGGCTGCGCTCACGTCCGCGGGTATAAGGCACAATGCAATACGAACAAAAATTATTACACCCGCGCATAATGCTGATAAACCCGCTGATGCGGTTATTGCCCAGACGGCGGGGCAACACATCGCGGTAAGTCTCCGTAGTGCTCAACTCAACATTGATAGCCTTGTTGCCCGCCTCAGCCTCGGCGAAAAGACCCGGCAGATCAAGATACGAATCCGGCCCAGCGACAACGTCGACACCCTGGTCCATCAAACTCTCGCGCACACGCTCAGCCATGCAGCCAATCACACCAACAATGATGCGACGGCCACGCTGCTTGCGCCTCAACGACGACAAAAAAGCCAGACGGCCCAGAATTTTCTGCTCAGCGTTATCACGGATCGAGCACGTGTTCAACAAAATAGCGTCAGCACACGCGATATCCTCCGTAGGCTCATAACCCGCCATACCGAGAACCGAAGCCACAACCTCCGAATCAGCCACATTCATCTGGCATCCGTAAGTCTCTATATATAAACGGCGAACAACGCCATCATTTTCACTCATCACTATTCAAAATTTTTAATTCGCTTTGAAAAACGAAGTTTATTTTATATTTTTGTGCAAAATTACGAAAACCATCCTTTTATCACAAGAAACTTAACGTAAAATTAAACATACACCTTAACACATCATGGCGCTTAATTTTATCACAGCCCAGGAGGCTGCCCAAATGATCAAGCACAACGACACATTCGGTTTGTCAGGTTTCACCGCCCCCGGAACCCCCAAAGCAATCCTCGAAGAAGTCGCAAAACGTGCCGAAAAAGAACATGAAGCCGGAAATGAATTCAAAATCAACGTTTTCACCGGCGCTTCAACAAACGACCACGTGGACGGTATCCTCGCGAGAACAAACACCATGGGTCGACGCGCTCCCTACCAGAACACACCCGACCTCCGTAAACGAATCAACACCCACGACGCACACTACAACGACCGCCACCTCTCCGAAATGGCCCAGGAAGTGCGCTACGGATTCTACGGCGACATCGACTACGCAATCATCGAAGCCGCCGACATAACCCCCGACGGCGAAATCCTCCTCGGCACAGGGCTGGGCAACATCCCGACCTATGCCATGAAAGCCAAAAAAATATTCATCGAACTCAACGAGGCACTCCCCAAATCACTCCTCGGAATGCACGACGTAGTGCTCCTCCAGGACCCCCCCTACCGTCGCGAAATCCCCATCTACACCCCCAGCGACCGAATCGGACGCCCCACACTCAAAATCGACATGAACAAAGTCATCGGAGTAGTCAAAACCAACATGCTCGACGGCGTCAAACCATTCACCGAGCCCGATGACATTTCAAAACAAATTGGCTCAAACGTTGTCAACTTCCTCCTCAGCGAATACCGTCGCGGACGTCTCCCCAAAGAATTCCTCCCGCTGCAGTCAGGCGTAGGAAACGTTGCCAACGCCGTCCTCTACGACCTGGGTGAAAGCAACGAACTCCCCAAATTCCGGATGTACACCGAAGTAGTACAGGACGCCGTGCTCGAACTCATGAAAAAAGAAAAATGCATCTTCGCCAGCACATGCTCAATGACATTCAGCGACGACACCGAACGCGAGCTCTTCAGCAACCTCGACTTCTTCCATGACAAAATACTCATGCGTCCCGCCGAAATCTCAAACAACCCCGAAGTGATTCGCCGACTCGGAGTAATCGCGATGAACACAGCCCTCGAAGCCGACATCTTCGGTGGCGTCAACTCAACCCACGTCCTCGGAACACGCATGATGAACGGCATCGGCGGCTCAGGCGACTTCACCCGTAACGCCTACATCTCAATCTTCTCATGCCCCAGCGTAACCAAAGGCGGACTCATCAGCAACATCGTCCCCATGGTAGCACACGCCGACCACTCCGAACACTCCGTCGACATCCTCGTGACCGACCAGGGCGTCGCCGACCTCCGAGGCAAAGACCCCGTGCAGCGCGCACAGGAAATCATCACAAACTGCGCGCACCCCAGCTACAAACAACTCCTCTGGGACTACCTCAAAATCGGAAAAGGCGGACAAACACCCCACTCACTGGCCGCCGCATTCGCATTCCACACCGCATTCGCCGAACATGGCGACATGCAGAAAACCGACTTCTCAAAATACTGCTGATCCACGTCGGACAAACCGAAAATCCACAGCGTGCCACCCAAGCACGCATTCCCCATAAACACGGGGCGCACCCTAAAAGTGCGCCCCGTGTTGTCATTTTATAGTGAATATCCGAACATCATTCAACAAGAAATCCCAGACATGTCAAAGCCTGGCATCTCTTGCAGTCGCACGGGCATGACGCCCGTCGTTGTTATTCCTATTTTATCATCCTCTTTTCAGCCTTACCATCTGAATAAAGTATGATGTTGAAACCCTTTTTGGGAGCATCGTATCTGCGACCATTAAGGTCGAAGTAGCCCACGATTTCCACCTCACAGGCGTCAGCAGCGATACCTTCAACGCCACTCTCACCCTCTGTAGTGGTAAATTCCTGCTCTTCGCCGTAGGTGGTGCCGGCGGCGGTCTTCACATACGCGCGGAGGCCATAAGTTGTCAGTGGATCAAGATTGGAGATTGTGGCGGTCATTACCTGACCGGTGGAGAGAACTTTGAGCACATCCTGTGACTGTTCACTCTGGACGGAAAAGACCTTGACGGAGCCTTTCCTCCAATACTCGAAACCCTGCTCGACGATGTCGTCCGTTCCGGCCATCACATAACCACGAACAGCAGCGGAGCTATGGTCGACAACAGTCACATCATAGGTGTGGACTGTAGGCTCGAAATATGAGAAATCGCTGGGATCAAAAGCCACCCAATCGCCATAATAATAATTTCCGGCATTGGATTTGTAGAAAGCGCGAACGTTGTAGTAAGATGTGGGTTGGAGGTTGCGTATGTAGCCTTCCAAACGGCTGTCGTAGATGGCGGCAAGCCCTTCGGAGGGTTTCAAAGATTCAGGCGCGGCGTATTTTTTCCATTGGAAGCCGGCATTGGTTTCGTGATCCGACATATTGGTAGTGGCGCCCACGATAGCGCAGGTGCTTGACACACATTTCGGATCAAGTGTGGCCAATCTCAGGCTGTAAGTGGTGAAATCGATGGTGTTGGCGTCATAGCCCCCCTCTTCAAATTCCACACGGAAGCCATAGCCATACCTCTTCTCTGGGTCAAGTCCGTTGAGAATGATATTGTCGCCCTCGATCGGTTCCGTCAGATTTTGGTAGAAATAAGCACGTTTCACCTTAGCGTCGCCAGCGTCGTAGGTTCCTTTCAGCACCACACTTGTGGGTCCGAGATCAGAAGAAGTGATGCGTGGATTGGCTCCTTTGGTGGATACCGGAGCGAACTTTTGCATATAAGAATACGTCTTGTCCAATCCTTTACCCTCAACACTAACGAATAGTGTGTAAGAGGAATTGGGTGTCAGACCCTTTACCTTTACGGGAGAACCCTTGTAAGTCCGAATCAAATCGGGATTCCAGGAGTTAGTCTTTGAAAGAGAAAACTCAATCTTAGATGGAGTGAACGACTTGTCGCCTTGGCATGTAAGCGATTTGAGAGTGAAAGTGGTCTGGGTGGTCTCGAAGTCGGCAGCGATTGTTGGGGCAAGAGTTTTAAACACGTGTTCAGTAGTCTTGCCGTTCCCATAATCACAAATTAAAGAATACTCCGTTTCAATTCCCAAATTCATAAGTGAATACAGGCCATTCCCATCTGGCAGAATTGGAGTGTCATTAACAGAATTCAGATATTTCAGATATATCTTGACCGGGCAATCATCTCCTTGATAATATTCATTCTTTACAACTCTCCATGTTGCCCCACCAATGCATCTTGCGAAATCTGAAATATACCAGGGCGTATTTGATGTGATTGTAACATCCGGATATTTCTTATTAAGTGACGGATCGACCTCATCTTCAAAAATTATAACAGAGCCGGGGTTCAGACCTAATCCAGAATCGCTGCCGGGGCCACTCATACATATCTTTTCAAGATTATCAGCCGAATACATCCCGGCGGCTTTGAAATATAATGGTTTAAGAAGTGTACTGAACGCACCGTAACCTATTGCAGTTAATGCGGGAACTGTCAGTTTTGAGAGTTTGTCACATCCGGCAAACGCATCACGGCCAATGGTCGTGACACTATTCGGAATCTTTACGGATGTTATACCTGAGCATTTATAAAAGGCCTCAGCTGAAATATAGTTAGTATTATCCACTATTTCAAAATCACCTTTGATACCTCTTGGTGTAATTTGTAACCAGCGCTCCTTTTTCTTGCTGTCTGTGTAATAACGTGAGTT
>JAXJVW010000313.1:0-4810 GCA_036308365.1 Muribaculaceae bacterium | reverse complement strand
TCGGAGCCATGAAACGGCAGTAGTAGAATGGGTTGGCGAAGCTTGACTGGTCGTCGCCGACACCTTTCGAGTTGTTGATTTTCTGGTGTGTGGCGTTGAGGTTCAGGCCTGTTTTGAGCCATTTAACCGGTTTGATGTTTATGGCAGCCCTACCTGAGAAGCGGTTGAAGCCTGAGCTTTCGAGGTAGCCGTCCTCGTTGAGGTAGGAGAGTGAGAAGTAGTAGTCGGAGCGTTCGGTTGCGCCGCTACCTGAGAAGATGTATTCGGCGCGGTAGCCGTTGTGGATAGCCTGGTCGAACCAGTCGAGGTCCTCGGCGTAAGTGCCTTTGATTTCGGCGTCGGGGCTGAGTTGACCGTTGACGAAGAGTTTGTCGTCAGGGAGGTTGTAGATGTTTGTGATGAGTCGGTCGGGGATTAAGCTTTCGTTGGCATATTTATAGGCAGCGGCCATGCTCTCGGCGGAGCGGTCGAGGCCTTTTGTGGCGAGGTAGTTGTTGACCATGTTTGTGTATTCGATGTTCATGAACTGTCGGTCGTTTACACGGTCGTATTCTTTGATGCCTCGCTGGTATATACCTTGGTTTGTTTTGAAGTTGAAAGAAATGCGGTCTTTTTTCGCTTTTTTGGTTGTGATCAGGATGACACCGTTACCTGCCCGGCTACCGTAGAGAGCCACTGAAGATGCGTCCTTGAGCACTGACATTGATTCGATGTCGTCGGGGTTGAGGTCGGAGATGTTACCGCCGAAGGGGACTCCGTCGATGACGTAGAGGGGTTCGGTTCCTTTGTTGACTGAGCCGACACCGCGGATTCTGATTGTAGGTGATTCGCCGGGAGCGCCGTATGCTCCGGAGACGGTGATACCGGAGGTTGCACCTTCAAGTGCGGCGGCCACTGATGACACGGGACGCGCTTCGATGGCTTGGGCGTTGACCTGGGAGATGGAGCCGGTGATGGATGATTTTTTCTGTGTGCCGTAAGCCACCACCACTACTTCGTCGAGGCTTGACGCCTGTGGCTGGAGGCTGATGGTCAGGTTGTCGGCGATGGCCACTTCCTGTGGGATCATGCCTATGTAAGTTATGGAAAGTGTTTTTGCACTTTCGGGAGCGTTGAGGCTGAAGTTGCCGTCAATGTCGGTTGACGTGCCGACTTGTGTGCCTTTGACAAATACGGATGCACCTACAATTGGTTCATTGTTGGAAGCATCAATCACGGTACCCTTTATGGTTCGTGCGTATGCCGTTCCTGCAAGCAGGCCTATGCATACCAAAAAGAATAGGATTCTTTGCTTCATCGGTTGTTGTTTTTTGTGTTATTGATTGGTTATTATTCGCATTGGATTGGATGGGGCGGGTTTATTCCTTGAAGCGGCTGTTGAAGGAGTCGAGTTTGTCGGAATAGTATTTCCGGAAGTCGGTCCAACGGTAGTAGTTGCCCTGGACGGGCTGGATGGGGAGTTTGGCCTCGGCTTCGTTGAGCAGCACTTTGACGAGGATTTCGTCGGGGTTTGCTGGCTGTGTGTTTTTTCTGTAGAATATTATCTGAATGTTGGAGGCCATGGGGAATATGTCGAAGTTTCGCCAGTTTTTGGCGAGCGATTCGATGTCGTCGGTGTCGAAGGCCGAGTCGTTGAGCTCGAGCAGGATTGTCAGCGGGAGCACGATTGATTCGTGGCCGAAACGGAGGTTGACGCTCTGGCGGGGAGAGAGCATTGCTGTGTCGGCTGACGCGATTATGTCGCGGAGCAGCACCCGCTGGTTCCAGTGTGAGCGGTGGTTGTTCTGGGGTGAGTTGCCTGAGTAGGCATACCACCACGCGTTTTTGATTAGCCACTGGTTGTAGAGTTCGTCGGGGGTGAACAGGTCGTAGAGCGATGGCTGGTCGTCGTGGCTCTGCACGTTCACGGCGATGTCGAACACATCTTCAAAGATGTTGTCGGTGTCGACGGAGTCTGCTACGTATTTGGGGTCATTGAAGACTTTTTTGAGGAATTGCGAGTGGTCGCTGTGGGCTTTGTCGAACTCTTTGTTGAGTTTGACGGCTTCCTTTGAGAGGTTTTTGGCCACGGTGTCGGTGCTGTTGTAGGCGAGTATCGGCTGATAGACTCTTGTTGCATCGCATGTTACGTTGACACCCGGGACGAGGCGCTGGATTTCGGCGATTTCGTTGGCCATTGAGAGGATGCATCGTATGACTACGGTTGATTTGGCGTCGATGTTGGTTCCGCTGACGAAGAGTTCGGGGAAGTTCTTGACCATTCGTGCGGCGATTTCGCGGTGCTGTCTGTGGCCTAAGGGTGTCAGTTCACCGAGTCGGCCTTTTGATGCTTCGTTGATTTTTGTGAGTTGTTCGAGGAGTTGTTTTCCGCGGGGAGTCAGTTTGTTGAGCGAGTCGGCTTTGGCGAGAGTCGTCACGGGTCGGAGATAATCTTTTTCGGAGAGGAGCCAACGTGAGCCGTGTCGTCCGTAGTGTTCCATGTGGAACGGGGCGTAGCCGTCGGGGGCCGCGGAGAGTTCGGGGATTCCGTAGGCCGGAACTGGATATGCCATTTGCTGAGAGCCTACCTGATTGAGGTCGGGCCGGTCTTTTTCTGTTGCCGCGGTGAAAAGGGCAACTGCCAGCATCAGCATCATTGAAATTATACTCTTTTTCATTGCAATGATTGTGTATTGTTGGATTTCATGGTACCCCTGAGTGATGGGGCGTAGGGTGGTAATAAATTCGAGGCAAAAATAAAATTTCTATTTCTGAAATCCAAATTTTTTTAAGTAAAATTTTATTCGCTTATGAAAAAAAGTTTTAAAATGTGAGTTATCACAGTCGCTAATTTATTAGAATGCGGTGGGGACATCGGCGTTTTAACACATCTTGGTATCAAAATGTTAAAAGGAGGTGAGAGCCAGCGTCATAGCATTTGTTGTGGGGGCCTATATAATGACAAGCGCGCCGAATCGCAGGATTTGACGCGCTTGTTGTTATTGTGGGACAGTTGGACTGTCGGTGTTATTTAGCTATGGGGCATGCGGCGCACTGCTGTGCTATCTGTGTGAAGAAGTCGTTGCCTTTGTCGTCGACGAGGATGAATGCCGGGAAGTCCACGACTTCGATTTTCCAGATCGCTTCCATGCCGAGTTCGGGGTATTCGAGGAGTTCGACTTTCTTGATTGAGTTGGAAGCGAGCACTGCTGCCGGACCACCGATTGAGCCGAGGTAGAAACCGCCATGTTTGGCGCATGCGTCGGTCACCTGTTTGCTACGGTTACCCTTGGCGATCATAATCATTGAGCCACCGGCGGCCTGGAACTGGTCGACATAGGGGTCCATGCGTCCGGCTGTTGTTGGGCCGAATGATCCTGAGGGCATGCCTTTGGGAGTTTTGGCGGGGCCGGCGTAGTAGATGGGGTGGTTTTTGAGATATTCGGGCATCGGTTCGCCGTTGTCAAGGCGCTCTTTGATTTTAGCATGTGCGATGTCGCGGCCAACGATGATTGTTCCGTTGAGCGACAGGCGTGTCGACACGGGATATTTCGAGAGTTCGGCGAGTACTTCGGGCATTGGGCGGTTGAGGTCGATTTTCACCACCTGGCCTTCGCCGGCGTTGCGCATTTCTTCGGGGATGAGTTCGCCGGGGTTGGTGTCGAGTTTCTCAATCCAGAGGCCCTGACGGTTGATTTTAGCTTTGACGTTGCGGTCGGCCGAGCAGCTGACACCCATGCCGATGGGACATGAAGCGCCGTGACGTGGCAGACGGATCACTCGGATGTCGTGGGCGAAGTATTTACCGCCGAACTGTGCGCCGAGGCCTATTTTGCGTGAGGCTTCGAGGAGTTGCTGTTCGAGTTCGATGTCGCGGAAGGCGTGGCCCAGTTCGTTGCCCTGGGTGGGGAGTGAGTCGTAGTATTTCACGGAGGCTTTTTTCACTGTGGCGAGGTTCATTTCAGCCGATGTTCCGCCGATGACGAAGGCGATGTGGTAGGGGGGACAGGCGGCTGTGCCGAGTGTTTTCATTTTCTCCACGAGGAACGGTACGAGGGTCTTGGGGTTGATAATCGCTTTTGTTTCCTGATAGAGGTAGGTTTTGTTGGCCGATCCGCCACCTTTGGCCACGAAAACGAATTTGTATTCGTCGCCGTCAACGGCGTAGAGGTCGATCTGCGCGGGGAGGTTGCAGCCGGTGTTCACCTCGTCGTACATGTTGAGAGGTGCGTTCTGCGAGTAACGGAGGTTGTCCTCGGTGTAGGTTTTGTAGACACCGTGGGAGAGGTATTTCTCGTCGTCGCCTCCGGTCATGACATACTGACCTTTCTTACCCATTATGATGGCCGTTCCGGTGTCCTGGCAGAAGGGGAGCTGTCCTTTAGCGGCTATTTCGGCGTTGCGGAGCATTGTGAGGGCCACGAATTTGTCGTTTTGGCTCGCTTCGGGGTCGTTGAGAATTTTGGCGACCATGAGGTTGTGTTCGCGGCGGAGCATGAAGGCGTTGTCGTGAGTGGCCTGGCGGGCGAGCACTGTCAGCGCCTCAGGGTCAACGACGAGCATTTCCTTGTCGCCGAATTTTTCTACTTTGACGTAATCGGAAGTGAGGAGATAGTACTCAGTGTTGTCTTTTCCCATCGGGAACATTTCCTGGTATTTGAACGGTTTTGTTGCCATGTTGTGTATGTTTATAACGTTGTAAGTAACTGTTGAAATTATTTTATACTAACCGGTGAACTTATTTTAATATTTCTCCGTCGAAATTTTTGAGTCTTTTCCTCTCATCATCGGTCACTTAGCTCGCTAAGCTCCCTCTTCTTCGAGAAAAATC
>JAXJVW010000312.1:0-6091 GCA_036308365.1 Muribaculaceae bacterium | reverse complement strand
TCTACACCTCGGCCGACGGAACATTCGCCTACGACTATCGTTTCAGCGGCATGATGCCGGCCTACGCGGCTCCCTCGCACGACATCCCCGGCGACAACCGCTACAGCCAGGCCATCATGGATGAACTGATGAAAACCTACGCCGACAAGGGCACCTTCGGAGCCGACACCTACTGGGGTGGCAAGGGCCTGGTGCAGATGGCCCTGAACATGACCTTCGCCCGACAAACCGGAAACTGGGAAGCCTACAGCAAGTCACTCGAAAAACTCCGCGACGCCATGACCGACTGGCTCACCTATACCCCCGGCGAAAACAACACCTTCTTCAGCTACTATCCACGATGGGGCGCCATGCTCGGCTTCGACGTGTCATATGACTCCGACGCCTTCAACGACCATCATTTCCACTACGGCTACTTCACCTATGCCGCCGCGCTTCTCTGCATGGAAGACCCTCAGTTCGCCCGTGACTATGGCGAGATTCTGACCATGATTGCCAAGGACTACGCCAACTGGGACCGCTCCGACTCCCGATTCCCGTTCATGCGCACATTCGACCCCTGGTGCGGACACTCATGGGCCGGTGGACTCGGTGACCCCGGAAACGACAACGGCAACGGACAGGAATCAACCTCGGAAGCGATGCAATCGTGGGGCGGACTGTTTCTGCTCGGTGAAGCTCTGGGCGACACTCAGATGCGCGACGCCGGACTATGGGGCTGGACTACCGAGGCCCGGGCCACACGTGAGTACTGGTTCGATGTCGACGCCCCCCGACAGGCCAACGCCGGAGGCCGCAAGCCGTGGCCCGGCAAAGGTGACCGGAAGGGAAACTACGACTACACCCAATATAAATACGCCTATAACTCCAACATCACCGGAAAAGGAATCGGATGGTGGACATGGTTCGGTGGCGACCCGCTGTTCATGCACGGCATTCAATGGATGCCCATATCGCCGGCCCTCGACTATCTGTCGTGGGACACCGACTTCGTGGCATGGGCCTTCGACGATATGATGTCAGGTGCAAACAGCGCATACTCCCACCAATGGTTCACCCCCACCACAAACTCCGACAACGGTGAATCCATTGAACCGCTCGCCGACAACGACTGGGGCAATGTGGCCCTGGCCTACATGCAGAGAGCTCATCCCGAGGAAGCGGCAGCCATTTTCAACAAGGCCTACGACGAGAAACGACACATCGCCACGTCTGTCAGCACGTCACACATCTCTTACTATCTGATTCACCACCACCGAACTTATGGCGACATCGATTTCTCCATCTACAGCGACTGTCCCACCGCATCGGCCTACTTGCGCGACGGAGTGTACACTTTCATGGTCTACAACCCCGACAGTTCCGACCGCAAAGTCAACTTCTATCGCAACGGTGCCATTGTCAAAACCGTCATCGCTCCGCCGAACCGCATTTGCGCCATCTCAGCCGAACCCGTGGCTTCAACCATAGAGATGAAATCAGCTGACGGACTGATACTTCCGCCATCTGACCACACCACCATCGCCACCCGCCTACTCGACCAGTATGGCGCCGGATTCACAGGCCAAGCCGATGTGCGGTTCACTATCGACCCCGCCGATGCGGCCACCATCACCTCCGACGGCAAACTGACCGTGTCGGCCTCCGCACCTATCGGCTCTCAATTCTCGCTCAAAGCCACATCGGGCGACATCGCCTCCGAACTGACTTTCACCGTCTACGAACGTCCGGCCACGGCATCTGCCTTCATCGCACCGCTCCCCGAGTACATTGAATCAGGCAGCGAAATCACGCTGAAGTTCATCACCGTCGACCAATATGGCACCTCATCCACTCCCGACGACACACGCTGGGAGATCACTCTTGACCAACGCAAAGTGGCCGACACCAGCCGGTTCACCCCGTCGCACTCCGGAGTGTACACCGCCACCGCCCACTCAAACAACTCCCACGCATCGGTCGACTTCCTCGTCACTCCCCCCATGCCCAATCTGGCCCTTAATGGAGAAGCCGTAGCCTCGAGCGAAGAAAACGCAGGCTCACTGACAATCAACGCCATTGACGGCGACCCCACATCGCGGTGGGGAAGCGCCCACACCCCCGATGAATGGTTGACCGTGGATTTAGGTGAGGAATGCTACCTGTCACGAGCCATCATAAACTGGGAAGCCGCCTACGGAGCCGATTATGACCTCCAGGTGGCACCCGACGGTTCACCCGTGACCACGGTTCAGGTCAACTACGGCGGACAAATGAAAACTGTCATCGTGCCACAACCCGACTCATGGACTACCGTGGCGGAAGTGCGAGGCAACTCATCGGCCGGGGCCATCGAATCGAAACTCAATACCAAAGGCCGGTGGGTAAGAATGAAAGGTATAACCCGTGGCACCCAATATGGCTACTCGATTTACGAGATGGAGCTATTCGGTCTGCCTCTCTCAATCAAGCCCGACGACATAATAGGCATAGACATCACCCTGCCCGAAGTGGCAACCGAAGGAACTGCCGTGCCTCTCGAAGCCAAGGCTTGCACTCTGGCGGGAGAAATAACTCCGGCCGATGTCACATGGAGCGCCAACCTCCCGGCCCGATTCTCCGCCGACAGCTTCATCCCTGACTCCTACGGACACTACACCATTACGGCCACCACCCCGTCAGGGTTCAAATCGCAAGCCAACCTGTTTGTCAACGAATCGACCAAACTACGCTCCATAGCCCTGAGCACCAACAACATCGAGATTTTGCAAGGCGACGAAGCCATCATTGAGATAACCGGCGAAAACCAATTCGGAGGAATCTTCCCCATCGCCTCCGCCGACATCACGGCGACCATTCTTGACACGCAAGGGAAACCCGTAGACCCGTCCATAGCCAGCTTCGACGCTCAGGAAATGCTGTTCACCGCCAACCAAACCGGTAGCTATTCCGTGGTTATCGCCGCCCACGGTCTGTCAGCCACGGCCACCGTGAAAGTCCTCGACATCACCGAAGCCAATCTCGCCCTGGGTAAACCTGCGACGGCATCATCATCGTCAGGCGGCAACACCCCGTCGAAAGCTGTCGACGGCGATCCATCCTCACGTTGGGAAAGCGACCACGCCGATAATCAATGGCTCACAGTCGATCTGCTCAATCCGTTCATTATCAACCGGGTGACACTGATATGGGAAAACGCCTACGCATCGGACTATCACCTGCAGGTATCAACCGACGGCGACACCTGGACCACCGTCTATCAAACCGCCTCAGGCAAGGGATCAACTGAAAAAATAGAGTTCGGACCCGTTCCCGCAACCATGGTCCGCCTATGCTGCGACCGTCGCGCCACCAATTGGGGCAACTCGATCATGGAATTTGAAGTGTTCGGCACATCACGTTTCGAGACGCCCGACAACCAAACTCCACCCGTCATTACCGAGCTCTCACCCAAAATCGGGAACGGGACGGTTGACATCGAAGCCGCCGCCAACCACGACTCAGGGTTCCTGTTCTACAAACTCGAGCTCACCGACCCATCAGGTGCGGTACTCCAAACCACCTCAACCTACGGCCGGTCGTCAGAGCGTCGCACCGCCTCGTTCAGCGGACTGATGAACAAAATGGACTACTCCGTCACACTGACCGCATCAGACTTCCATGGCAATTCCTCACAACGGACCATCAACTTCACCGGTGCACTTGACATCACCGGCGTCAACCTCGCCCTCGGCAAACCTGTCACCGCGAGCTCCTACGAAAACGTTGGTCTGAAGCCTGAATGTGCCGTCGACGGCGACATCACCACCCGCTGGGGCAGCCAGTTCAACAACGACGAGCAGATCGCCGTCGACCTGGGCAACACCTACAGCTTGGTGAACGTCCGAATCTACTGGGACGACATCGCCTACGCGACCGACTATTCCGTGGAAACCTCATGCGACGGCGTTTCATGGCAACCGTTGTTCAGCCGCTCAGGATGGGCCGGCTCCACTCTCCGCGCTTCGGGAAAACTCGACGACTACACAATCCCGAACAAAACCTACGCACGCCACATCAGACTGACTGGCCACCGCCGCGCCACAATCTACGGAACAAGCGTGAAAGAACTCGAAGTGTACGGCGACAACGATTTCTCCCAGACCTCAGGCCTGGAAACTGTCACCGCCGACCCCCACACACAGGTGGATGTCTATGACATCCGAGGCATCATGCTGCGCCGCAACGTCAAACCCGACGAAGCCTTGAAAGGTCTGCCGCGGGGGCTCTACATTGTTGGAGGCGATCTCCGCGAGGCACGCTGACACCAACGTACCCCTAATAAAAATAAGGCTGTAGTTTTACGGCCTTATTTTTTTGATAACAGGATTTTACTTATTACTAAAATGCTCTATTTTGTTATAAATTCACTTATTCCATTGAGATAGTCAGAGGATATCTTCACAAATGTGGACATCATACGTCAAATTAGGATAAGCCTTTTCGATCTCACCTTTTGGACATTCATAATTTTCATCAACTCTAAAATATTGGCATTCTCGTGCCGCATAAGGAGATGGCTTGCGTGGCAAATTATATTTCCTATATAGAACGCATATTCGCTCTCTGCTATAATCAGTTTTACAGAATTGACAAATAAAACAATTTCTTATCTTAATCCTATTTCTATTAAACTCTTGAAATATTACTTTGAACGGAGGAAGATAATTTGCGGCAAAATAATGAACGTCTTTTGGAATATCATTTTCTATTTGAAAACAATTAGACTCTTTCTTATAAAATTTACCATTTTTATCCAAACAAAGAACCCTTGTATTCTTACCAAATTCCTCAAATCTCTCTATTTCATCAACTGGATCAAACTGCTCTTTATTATTAAAATTATATAATGTTGACTTTCCTGCTTCCGTCTTGACATAAATCATATCAGAAGCCTGTATACACTTCAGACTATGCCGATCTAATATATTCTGAATATCCATCTCCGAAGATATTGGAATTTCTATTATTCGAACTCCTGAACCAATTTTTTCCTCAGAACATTTATGTGTAACAAATATTTCTATAAATATTGGTGGTCTATTAGGATTTTGCGTTGAGGTTAAAAGAAGATCCGCTTTATATTCTTTATAAGTAGCCTCTATTTCACAGGAGTCATAGTAGTCTCGCAAATTGAATCTAACATGTTTTCTGCTTATGCAATGATTAATTCCAGAATATAATGGACAATCTTTTGAGCGATTACAATTTGCTTTTACTTCATAGGAAATTGAAAAACTTTTGGTTGAAAGAAACGCCTCCCGTACCTTTATTTTAGCTAAATAATGCAAATAAGACTCATGAGAGCAATTCAACATATTTTTATGAACAAAGTGCCAACGACGTTTCTGTCCTTTATGTGGAATCATTTCACATCCACAAACAGGACAATAGCACACTTTCCCTTTTTCACTTTGAGAAACATGTATCAGCTGACCATTAGTATTATTTGCATATACGTAATCCAATGACATCCTTTCACTTATGAAAACAATGTTATAATTAAAATTTCCGAATAACTTCTAACTGATGTTCTAACTGATCAATACTCCTCGACGATTCCGGCATAAGCCAGCGCTTCGATGCGCTCACGGCAGGTGCCACACTTGCCACAAGGCTTCTCACCACCCTTGTAGCAGCTGTAGGTCTTGCTGTAGTCAACACCCAACGCCACCCCGCGACGGGCTATCTCTCCTTTAGTGAGATTGGTGTAGGGGGCCACGAGTTTCACTTTGACATATGTTCCGGCCTCAATAGCCCGTGACATGGCCTCGGTGAACTCCGGTCGGCAATCAGGATAGATGGCATGGTCACCGCCATGATTAGCCATCATGACAGCTTTCAGCCCGCGGCTCTCGGCAAGTCCGGCGGCCACCGACAGCATGATTCCGTTGCGGAAAGGAACCACGGTCGATTTCATGTTCTCATCGTCATAATTCCCTTCGGGGATGGCATCGCCACCGGAAAGCAGCGAGCTCTCGAAATATTGCCCCATGAACGCCAGATCAATCACCAGATGCTCCACCCCCAACAGGGCGCAATGATGTCGGGCGCACTCAATTTCACGCATGTT
>JAXJVW010000311.1:0-4929 GCA_036308365.1 Muribaculaceae bacterium | reverse complement strand
TAGGATAGTAGTTCTTAGGGTGTTGTCCTGACGGGTTTATGATTGGTTTGTGTTGGTCAGGCGCTGTTTATGTTAATTTATGGAATTCCGTGACAGGGGGTGATAATGTGTCAGGCGGTGTGGAATTTGATTAGGCCTTCCATGGGGCTCTTGATGATTGTTCCAACGGTGCAGTCCATTGCTGAAGCTGCTTCGCGGAGCACTTCCTGATAGTAGAATGCTATTGAACCGACGAAGTTAACGGGGAGTTCGCGGTAGTTGTCGTAGTTCGCGATGTTTCTGACGAAGAATGATTTGAATGAGTTGAGCACGAGACGGTGAACCGAGGGCTCCTCGATGTTCTGGATGAGGAACGGAGTGACGGAAGCGAGGAAGCGGTTGCCGCCGGGTTCTTTGTAGACACGACGGATGATTGTCATTCGGTCGAGGTCGTATTGTTTAAGGAATTTCTCGCACAGTTCGGCGGGGAGCTGGTTTTTGAGCACGTCGCCAACGAGGAGTTTACCGAGGACAGCGCCTGAGCCTTCGTCGCCGAGGATGTAGCCTAAGGGAGACACGTTGTCGACGATTTTTTCTCCGTCGTAGTAGCAGGAGTTGGATCCTGTTCCCATGATGCAAGCTATGCCGGGGTTGTGGCCGCAGAGAGCTCTGGCTGCTGCGAGCAGGTCGGTGTGGACTTCGATAACCGAAGCGGGGATCGATGCTCTGATGGCGTTGGCCACGTTGGCGCACACTTCCGGCGAAATGCATCCCGCACCGTAGAAGTAAACTTCATCGATTTCGAACTCGCTGACTTCGGGCAGGAGTTCTTCACGGATTCTCTGAGCCATCTCTTCTTCAGTCAGCATGATGGCGTTCATGCCGCATGTGTACACTTGTTTAACGGTGGTTGTACCGTCGAGCAGACACCAGTCGATTTTGGTGCTGCCACAGTCTGCTATTAGTTTCATATCTTAATATATATTTTTTTCTTGTAAAGTGCGTAACCGATAATCCAGTTAAGCGAAACGAATAAAAGTGCGAATATCAATGATGCCAGGGTGTCGTCGCCGCAGAGGGGAATGAGCAGGTCCTGGTAGATGTAGCCTTTGAGTGAGATTGAGCCTGAGGCCGCGGTGGCTGAGGGGACTTTGACGAAGCTTATCAGGATGCTCAGCACGGCGCCGAGCACGTAGAGGAACAGTGGGTTGACGCCGAACACTTCGAAGAAGCGGCACCATGTTTTTTTTCCTTTGATGTCGATTATCCAAATCAGCAGTGCGAGGAAACTTGAGGCGAGTCCGCAGGTTGTCAGCACGAATGTGGGTGACCAGATTTTTTTGTTGATGGGCATTCCGAAGTCGAGAAGGAATCCGGCGAATGTCAGAATGGTTCCGACGATGAACAGTGATTGAATGCGGAGGTTGTTGTCGCGGGTGTCCATGATAGCCTTACCCATCAGGAAGCCTATGAGCACGTGGGCTATGGAGGGGAGGGTTGAGAGGAGTCCTTCGGGGTCGAATTTCAGTCGGACGCCGTCGATGGTGTCGGCATACATGTGGTCGGGGCCGAGAATCTTGTGGTCGATGATGGAGATTATGTTTGTGTCGGCGAATTCAAACCCGTTGCCTGTCAGAAGGATGATGGCGTAGAGGATGAGCAGAGAGACCACGAATGCCGGGAGCCATTTGTGTTTGAGTGTGATGGCGATGATCGATGCGGCGCAGTAGCAAATGGCCAGTCGTGGCATCACGCCGAGGATTCTGATGTGGTCGAACTGCAGGGCTGCGTCGAGTACGGCCAGTCCGGAGGTTATGCTCCTGAGGAAGAGGCCGAGCCATGCTATGGCCAGACCGATCATGAAAATGACCACAGTCCGGCGCAGGATTTTGGCGATGGTGGGCCAAGAGCATTTGAATTCGAATTTACGGAGAGAGATGAATGTAGAGACGCCCATGATGAACATGAAGAATGGGAACACCAGGTCGGTTGGTGTCAGGCCGTTCCATGAAGCGTGTTCAAGCGGGGCGTAGATGTGCCCCCACGACCCGGGGTTGTTTACCAGGATCATTCCGGCGATGGTTATACCTCGCAGTATGTCAAGTGCGAGCAGTCGCTGTGATTTCTTTTTTTGCTGTGTCTGTTCCATTGTTTATTTTCTTGTGGCTTCCTCCACCAGGTAAACGATTGATTTGTAGGGTATCCCGCTGTTGGTTGACAGTCCGATTTCGCATGTGCGGCTATTCGAGTAGCCTTCATGGATGTTGTTTTGCTGGATTTGCGGGCGCAGTTTCCGCAGTGCGTAACGGTTTAGGTCGGGGATCATGAAACCTTTGTCGCCGGCGAAACCGCAGCAGCCGACTTCGGCAGGCACGAATACGGAAGTGACGCATTTGCGGGCCAGGTCGATGATTTTCGGACCGAGCCCCATGCGTCGGGTTGAGCATGTCACGTGAACGGTCACCTTGCGGTCAAGTTTGTGGAAGTTCAGGTTGGGCGCGAGGTAGTCGTGGATGAATTCGGCCGGTTCGAACAGCGGCATACTCTTTATATGGTCGCGCATGCGGTGCAGACACGGGCTTTGGTCGCAGACAACGGGATATTGCCCGTTTGCCGAGGCCATCCATAGGGCCTGTTCAAGCTGGGCGGTTTTTTCGTCGGCAATGTCGGGCATGCCTTTGCTTTCCCAGATCATGCCGCAGCAGAGGTTCGACATGTCGGTGGGGAATATCACCTGGTAGCCGGCACGGTTGCATAGTTTGACGAAAGTGTCGACCAGGTCGGGGGGTGTGCCTCCTTGTTCATGGGATGCTCCCATTGTGCGGTTGATGCAGCTCGGGAAGTATACGACTTTTTTGTCGCCGTAAGCGCCGGTCTGTGGCACGTAGCCGCCGTAGTGTGCTCCGGGCAGGGTTGATGTCCACAGTGGTGCCCCAATTTCATTGAGCGCTTTGCCTATGTTGTTGACGTTGTCGTTGCCGATGACTGAGCGTATGCCTGATGCCACTGACAGGGCCGGACGCATTGCGCCTTCGATTACGTTGAGATGGTCGGCGGCGAGTTTACCCAGTTTGTAGCCGAAGCTTGAGGGTGGGAGCGCGTCGGCGCGGAGGTCGTGGATCATTTCGCCGGTGTTTATTTTCATGGGGCACGACGTGCTGCAGAGGCCGTCGCCGGCGCATGTTTCGTTTCCGGCGTATTTGAACTGTTCAATGAGGTTTTGACGGAGTCGTGGGTTCTCGCCGGTTATTTTGAGGCGTTCAATCTCACGTTGCACGACAATGCGCTGACGCGCTGACAGGGTGAAGCCGCAGCTGACGCAGTTGACTTCGCAGAATCCGCATTCGATGCACCTGTTGACCCATCGGTTTGTGAGTGGCATCGCTTTGATGTTCTTGACGTAGCACAGGGGGTCGTCGTTGAATATCACACCGGGATTGAGCAGGCCTTTGGGGTCGAGAATCTGTTTGAGACGGTGCATGAAGTTCCATGCTTTTTCGCCCCATTCTTTTTTGACGAACGGTGCCATGTTTCGTCCGGTTCCGTGCTCGGCTTTGAGTGAGCCGTGGTATTTGTCGACCACGAGTCGCTCCACTTTTTCCATCAGCGTGCGGTAGCGTTCCACTTCCTGAGGTGAGTCGAAGCGCTGTGAGATGATGAAGTGGTAGTTGCCTTCGAGCACGTGGCCATAGATGCATGCGTCGGGGTAGCCTGAGTCAGAGAGCAGTTTGAGCAGGTCCTCGGTTGCGTCGGGCAGGTCCTCGATGTGGAAGGCTATGTCTTCGATCAGGACGGTTGTTCCGAGCGGACGCGTGCCACCGACGGCGGGGAACACACCTGAACGGAGGTTCCAGTATTCGGAGTATACGGCCGGGTCATCGGTGAACTTGGCCGGAACGGCGAGGTTGAAGCGGCTTAGAATCTGCATGATTGCATCGATGTTGCTTTGCAGTTCCTCTTTGGTGTCGGCTTTGGTTTCGGTCAGGATGGCGGTCAGGTTGTGTCCGGTGGTGTCGTTGACGGCTTCGAGCGACTTTGAGTCGAGCATTTCGGCGCTGAACACCGGTCCGGGTTTCATTGCCAGCACTGCTTCGCAAGCCTCGCGTGGGGTTGTGAAATAGAGCATGGCGCTGGCCGAATAGGGGTAGAGGTGGGCGGTACGCGCCGTGATTTCACTGAGGAATGCGAGTGTGCCCTCGCTTCCAACCATGCAGTGGGCAATGATTTCGAAGGGGTCGGTGTATTCTATGAAGGGGCGCAGGTTCAGTCCGGTTACGTTCTTTATTGAATATTTGTAGCGGATCAGTTCCACGAGCTCGGGGTCATCCATGATTTCTTTACGGATGGCCTCGATTCCTTCAATGACATGGTTGTGGGTTGAGCGGAACTGTTGTCGTGATTCCTCGCTGGCAGTGTCGAGCACTGTTCCGTCGGCGAGGACAATTCTGACAGATTCGAGAACTTTGTCGCTGTTGGCGTGGGTTCCGCAGTTCATGCCCGAGGCGTTGTTGCAGACAATGCCACCGACCATCGCTGATTTTTTTGATGCGGGGTCGGGGGAGAATGTCAGGCCTAACGGGGCGAGAATTTCGCAAACGCGCGCGCCGATGATTCCGGGTTGCAGCGTGATTGTTTTGTGGTCAGGTGCGATAGAGTATTTTTCCCAGTTTTTGCCGGCCACGATCAGAATGGAGTCGCTGATGGCCTGGCCTGACAAGCTTGTTCCGGCGGCGCGGAATGTGACAGGCAGATTCAGGACCGACGCCACTTGCAGCAATTGCGACACTTCCGCTTCAGATGCTGAGCGGACAACTACCTGGGGGGTGAGATGATAGAATCCGGCATCGGCTCCCCACGCTATCCGTCGCAAATCGTCGGTGTAGATGCGTTCTTTGGGGATAAATGCGGAAATGCGGTTAACGTAGTCCTGATATTTTGGATCCATTCTGT
>JAXJVW010000310.1:0-9223 GCA_036308365.1 Muribaculaceae bacterium | reverse complement strand
TTTATTTTATCTTGTCTTTGAGAGTCTTGTCAATATATTTATAATCTTGATTCAGTCATTTAGGAGCCCCTGAACTCCTTCATCAAGATTAAAAATCTAAATGACAATCATTCTCAAATCCTGCGATAAATAAATTTAAACAGTTTCTAAGAATTTCGCATTCCCTTATCATCAATCACGAATTTACATCAAATGAAACTGAAATATATCACCGTGCTGGCGTTGGGCCCGGCTTTGTTAGTGTCATCATGCTCTGTTTTTGAAGGTTCAACCAAGCGAGTGTCATATAAAGAAGAACCCGTTGAGAAACCTGAAGTTGAGACTCCGGTGGCGAAACCCGAGGTGAAGAAGAATAAGACCGAGGAAAAACGGCAGCCCGCAAGTCAGAAGCCTAAGACTGATAAACAAAAACACACCGTTGCGGCTGCGACGTCGCACCAGTCCGTAAAAACCGTAGGCGAAAAGATAACAACCGGTGATTACAAGCGAATCGAAGGTGAGTGGGCCATCATGTCGGTTTACGGTGAGAACATCACCGGTGACGAGCATCCGACAATCATATTCGAGTCGGAGTCACACAGATTCTACGGTAATAACGGATGCAACACGATTAACGGCGATTTCACCATTCCGGGCGTGGACAAGCTGTTGTTGTCAAACGTGGCCACTACGATGATGCTCTGTCCGGATGCCAAGTTTGAGTATAAAATCAATCAGGCTTTGGGAAATGTCGCCGCCTTTGAACTGACTGTCAAGGGGCAGGATTCATATCTTGTGATGAAGTCGGTGAAAGGGGTGAAGTTGATGACGCTTCATCGTTCGGACATTGGTTTTGTCAATGGAGCGTGGCAGGTGGTGGCTGTCAATGGTGACCGGATGGCTGTCAACGACGACATGCGCCTGGTGATCGATGTCCCGGAAGGTAAGGTTCATGGTTCGGCAGGATGCAACATGCTCAACGGACATGTGCTTGTCGACGCCGAACAAAGCAATTCAATTCAGTTCACATCGCTTATGACAACACGGATGACGTGTCCCGACCAGTCGCTTGAGACTTCGTTGCTACTGGCTTTGGAGAATGTGACCTCATGTTTCAAGGATGGCAGCAATCATGTTGTTCTGCGTGACGCTTCCGGAAAGGAACTGGTTAAGTTGCGTCGCTTGTCACTGGATGAGTTGAGCCGCTGATTTACCGCTTATTTAGCCTTTGCGGATAACCTTGATCAGACGGCGAGTGTAGGGCACCGACACGGCCACCGCAAACACCACGCCGGCGATCCAGTGGAGATATGTCACCAGAACCAGTGACACGGCTCCGAGCACGCTTCCCAAAATCAAAAGATTGATTGTGGTTGAGGCCAGGGCGTAGCCGTAGCGGAATCGGTAGGCCGTGGCGGTGTAGGCGAAGTAGAGCATGAACCATAAGGTGTAGGCGTAGCCCATGGCTTTAATGCCGAAATATTTGTAGGTCAGAATACTCAACACCAGAAATGTGGTGGCGCTGAGAAGCTCCACCACGACATATGTTCGCCCGTCGCCTTTTGCGAGAATCACGTAGGCCAGACACCATGAGATGGCCCGGTAGAGTGTGCCTATCATCGCCACGGATATGAACGGTATGATGATGAGGAACTCGCTGGAGTAGAGTATGTTGACAATGAATCCGGATAGCGGAATGAAAAACACTATCAGGGGAGTGAGCACCAGCAGCGCTATTGAAATTTCCTGGTTTACATGGTTGAACACATCGTCCTTGCTGTGGATAATTCGTGACAGACGGGGATAGTATTCCACGGAGATGGCTGTGAAAATCATTCCTACATAGCGGTTTACGATGGTGAAGCCGGCCGTGTAGAACCCCACCATGGCGGTCGAGGCGGTGACGTTGAGCCATGATTTGAATATGAAGTCGGCCAGCAGAGCGCTGAATGTGGATATTGTCAGGAAGATGCCCAGTTTGACGAACGACTTGCCCCGGTCCATAACCTCTTTTCTGTCAGGTTTGGGTTGAGGGTCCGGCAGATGTACTCTGAAAAAGAATGTGGTGGCGAGATTTGTCGAGGCGTAAACCAGCAGTGAGGGGATGATGCTGTTGATCCCCCAAAGATAAAACATCGGCGCGCACAGACAAATGGCTATGACAGCTCCCCAAAGTTGTGATTTAGCCAGTTTCACGAGTTTTTCCGTGCCTTGCATCAGTATCAGCCATCCTGTTTGTATGGCCTGCATGAACACCACCGCCGAGAGTATGGCGAATGAAAGGGTGTAGTCGTCGGAGTCGAAACAATATCGGCTGAGGAACGGTGAGCACACAAGCAGCAGAAAAGCACCCGCGACTCCGAGAAGCCAGGTCCAGCGGGTTACAATGTAGGCCATGGCCGACACGTAGGAGCGGGTGGAGTGGCGGGCTACGTCGCGGACAGCACTTTGCTGAATGTTGAGCTGTGTGAGTTCGCGGAACATCTCGATGGTGTTGTTGAAGATGGCGTAAAGTCCCACACCTTCCGAGCCGATGAAAATCGCTATCAGCTTTACCCGGATCAGCGAGCACAGAATCAATATACCCTGCATGCCTCCGAACACACCGAGTGCTTTCAGTATCTTTTTCGGTAGGTTTTCATGATCTGTGGGTGATGTGCTCATGACTGTGATTGGGAAGATTGTGATTTTTATTTGATGGTTCGGATTAATTTCGCAGCCAGGTTTCGGGGTCTTCTTTCGAGCGTTCATTGCGCACTTCGAAATGAAGGATGCTGCGTGAGTTATCGTCGGGATCGGCGTAAACTTTTCCTATTGTTTGGCCTTTCTTTAATTTGTCACCTTTCTTCACGGATATCGAACCTAAGTTGGCGTATATGGTAAGGTAGCTCCCGTGGCGGATCATGACGATGGTGTTGTAGCCGGGCAACCGGAAAATGTCGGACACATATCCTTCAAACACGTTTTTAACCTCAGTTCCCGGTTTTGTTTCTATGTCGATGCCCGGGTTGTCGGTTACCACATGTTTGAGTTCCGGGTGCTGTTGACGGCCGAATTTCTTGACAACTTTTCCTTTGACCGGGTAGGGTAGTGACCCTTTGGCTTTGGAAAATTCCGTGAATTTCATGTTGTCGTGAGTGTCAGTTTTTGAATTCTGTTTTCCGGACTCATGTTTCTCCACCGGTTTTTTCTCGGGAGCGTTGTTCTTCCCCTTGTCGTCGTTGACCGGTTTTTTCACGACAGGTTTCCCGTTGCCTTTATTAGTTTTGGATTCCGATGAATCTTTAATTTTGGATTCCGGAGATTGCTTTTGCTTCGCAGGTTTGCCGGGTTGCGTTGACTGTTGTTTGTTCTTGTCGGTCTCAGCCTGTTCTTTTTGTCTACGTTGTTCCTCTTGCTCCTTTAGCTTGCGTTCTTTCTCGGCTTGCTCCCGGGCCCGTTGCTCTTCGGCTTGTTTACGCTCCTCCTCGGCTTTGCGCATCCGTTCCTGCTCAAGGGCTATCAAGCGGTTGAGCTCACGGTCAAGGTCGTTGGCTTCCTGCTGCTGACGCGCGAGAATTGCTTTGAGTTGTGATCCTTCTTTACGGAGTTGGTCAACTAGGATGTCACTTTTTTGTTTTTTTGACGAGAGGTCGCCCAAATGCGAGTTGAGACTGCCGAGCAGTTGCTGACGTTCGGCTTTCTTGTTCTCCAGTTCGGCTTTGCGTGAGTTCAGGTCGGATTTTATTTTGTCGAGCTCATCGGCTTTTTTCTTGCGCCAGTGTGAGAATTGTTTCAGAGCCTGCGACCGCCTGTAGGCCTCGGCGAAACTTTTGGCGGAGAAAATAAAAGCTATTTCCGATGTGCCGACGGAACTCCGGGTCTGCATTTTTCGTAATGCGGCGGCATATTTTCCACTCATTGTTTGCAGCCGGTCATCAAGAATTTCTATTGAGTCTGTGATGTTTTTAATCTGGGAGTCGAGTGCGTTGACGGCTTTGTTTATCTCGTTGATTGAGCTTTTGCACTCGTTGATTTCGGCCGTTATCAGATTCAGTTCATGGAGTCTTCTGGAAACTTCGGCCGTGTTGGTTTGAATTTTACGGTTTGTTTCGCGTATCTGTTTCTTATTCCGTGACTTACGTTTGCTTATGGCCTCTTTGGTTACTTCTTTTTTGCTGTTTTTCTTGGCACTGATTGTCATGCTCTCGTTCATCAATGGCGAGAGGTGAAGCGAAATCAGCAGAAAAAGAGTGATGATGCGGTTCATTTCAGGTTTGTTCAGGAAAATGATTTTAGAAGCTGTGAAGCCGTGATGCGGGTGTATGACCGGTTGATTTTCAGTTTTTTGTTATCGGAGGGATTGTCAATGCGTACTTTGTTCCAGTTCCATTTCAATGTTCCGTTGATTTTGATTTTTCCGGCGTTCACATTGAGGGTGTTGAGCTGAGGCAGAGTTGTCGAGAGGCATTGGCACGGGTCGCTGTATGATAGGTTGAAAGCCTTGTCGGCCGACGTGATGGCGGTTGTGGCGAGTGTGTTGTCATTGTTGAAAATGAACGACAGCGTGAATGGGTTTACCTGTCGCGACGGGGTTGCGCACCAGTCGCCCGAAGGGAGCTGTGACAGTTTAAAATTCTTGATGTTTTTCGTTGTCAGGGATGCGTCACCGGGGTAGAAAGGTTGCCCCATGAACAGACTCTGCAATGTGGCTACTGACACGGGATAGTTCGATGTGATCAGACTTATGCTTTCAGCGACATATTGCTTGTGCACTTTGTCAACGGCGAAAACTGAGTCGTTGGTGATTTGTATAACCGCCATCTCCATGAACAGGACTGAAAATGAGAGGTATATGGAGCTGTCGCGTGTCATGTAGGCTTTGGCGCTGATGTTGACCGATGCGGGAGCTTCGGCTTTAATTGTCAGCGGCACCTGGAGGGTTGTCCAAGTTGCGGGTGACTGTTCCATTACCTTCGACATCCTTTGCTGGAGTGAGCCACCGGTGGCGGTTTCATAAGGTTGCTCACCCCCTTTGTGCGAGCTTTTGCATGAAGGAAGCGAGGCCGACATAATCGTTGCGACAGCGATTGCCAGAATAAACTTGCTTATTTTAGTCATAGGAGAATGCTCTGTTTTTGATTTTTTTGATGAGAAGCTTGTTGTCGGGTTCCAATTCGAGCGCTTGCTGCCATAGTTTCACGGCTCCGTCGGGGTCACCACAGAGGAAATAGATGTCGCCGGCATGGTGATAGAGTTCGGCTGATGGATTCTCGTCGTTCTCCAGTGCCTTGTCAATGTATTCTTTGGCTATGTCGAAGTTGTGAAGTTTAAATTGCACCCATGCGTAGGTGTCGAGCGTCGTGGAGTTGGTGGGGTCGGCGGCGATGGTTTTTCCGCTCAGTTCCAGAGCCCGTTCAAGGTCTTTCCCTTCGCAGGCGAGGAAGTAGGCGTAGTTGTTCATGGTCCCGAGGTTTCCAGGATTCAGCTCCAGTGATTTTTCGTAGGATATGAATGCGCTGTCGGGCATGTTCAGCTTATAGTATATGTCACCTGAGGTGCTGTAGATCTGTGACGTCAGCTCGCGGTTGGGCATGTCGTTGAGGTTCATCAACGCCATTTTGGCTGATTCAAGAGCCTCGGAAAACTTCTCTTCCTGCGTTTGAATGATTGCCTTATACCACAGCAGCTCAGGCTTGTTGCCGAAATATGACAGTGCCAGGTCGGCATCTTTTTCAGCGGTGTCGAATTCGTCGGCTTGCATCCTAAGTGACAGCAACCCCATCCAATCGTTGACTTCGCCATGGTCAATGTCGAGGGCATAACTTTGCTGTTCGGCAGCTTTGCTGAACTCTTTCTGTGTGACCAGATAGGATGCGTAGAGTCTGTGAATGATTGATTCGTGAGGATGTTGTTCAATCAGTTTGGCGAATAGCGAGTGTATGCGGTCGGTCTGCGACGGGTCGGAGTAGAGGTTGACGATGTAATTTCGCAGAAGTTCGGCTTTAGTGTTCACATCGAGACTGCTCAGTCCCATGGCATGGAAAATCTCCCGGTCATAGGCCACGGAGTCGCCGGAGTTCAGATAGAATTCGGCAAGTTTGTAGTATGCGATGCCGCTGGTCGAGTCGGTTTGACAAGCCCGTTGATAATAGATCAGGGCGCTGTCGGGTTGGTCGATGGTGTTGCGAATGTCGCCGGCGGCGATGATGGCATCCACATCCTTCGGAGCGTAATCAAGGAAACTGTTGATTTCCTTTAACACGGAGGACGTGTCGGAAAGTGCGAAGTATGTGTTGATTTTATTTATGGTGAGTGTCAATGATTTACCCACTGCTTTTTCGAGGTTGTCAAACACCTCGATAGCTTTCTGTTTATTCTCCAGCTTGGGCGAGTTCATCAACGCATTGCCGTAGTTAAATGTCACTTCATCTTTGGTAGGGAAGCTGGCATTGAGTTTTTCCCACAAATCAAGGGCTTCGGAAACCATACCGAGTTTGGTGAGAACCGTGGCCAGTCGGAGTGCGCTGTAATAGTCGTCGGGATGTGTCTCGTAGTGCGCCTTCATAAGATCGAGTCCTCTTCTGATGGCCATGGAATCCTCCGCTGACTGAAGATACAACGAGAGCATGCCGAGGTCGCCGAAAGGGGATGTTTCTTCCGTGTTCACTTCGCAAACACGTTTGAGCATGCTGTAGTACGCGTCGCTGTTTGATAAGGCGTTCTGCTTCACCGCCTCCATGTAGATGTAGTCGGCCTTACGTTTCTGCTCCTCGGTGACGCGAGCCGATGACGATGCCAGTGGCAAAATCATTGTCACGGCAAGGGTAATGAATGTTATGGATAATAGTTTCTTCACGCTCTTGGAGGATTTGGAGTGTGTTTGAATTAAAATTTTCAATGATTCATAACTCACTCATAAAATAATGATGTTTAAAATTCAGACACACTTGTGGAAATTGTTCATGTATTTCCGGATGGATTTTCAACTGATTCCCAATATCCTTTTTTTTGATATGAGGAGCGAGTAGCCGGTAGATTGTGAACGATGGAATTCCGTAAACTTCAAAATCAAACTGAAAGCATATTGAAATAATTGTTGAATAACGTCCGGGATTGAGTGTGGGAATATCAGATTTTTACGGGAACAGAATCATAAAATTATGACAGCATGTTACCGCCCGGCATCGCCGGATGACCAGGGTTTATTCCACTCCGGTGTGACCGAAGCCTCCGTCACCGCGAAGCGTCTCGTCGATTTCTTCCACGGCATCCCACTTCACATGTGTGTAAGGCGCAATGACCATCTGACATATGCGTTCACCGTCGTTGATCACAAACGGCTCTTTCGACAGATTGATGACAATGACACCAATCTCGCCCCTATAGTCGGCGTCGACCGTACCGGGGGTGTTGGCCAGGGTAATACCATGCTTCAGCGCGAGTCCGCTGCGTGGACGAATCTGACATTCATAGCCTCCGGGGAGCTGCATGTATAATCCGGTGGGAACCAACACACGTTCAAGCGGTTGGAGCACTATGGGGTGGGAGAGGAACGCGCGGACATCCATTCCGGCGGATTCCGTTGTGGCATAAGCCGGAAGGGGGTGATGCGACTTGTTTATTATTTTTACTTTCAGACTATCCATTTCTATTTAGTTTTATTAAAATGATAACGCCGGTTTGGGCCTTTTGGTTGACCTGTCGGTTTGGAATGATCTATCTTTGACGCATACTGACGATATTACGGGTTGCGGCATCATCCATCTTTGTCAAGCCGTTGAATCGGAGGTCAATGCGGTTGTGTGGGGCGGGTGATTCTGCTATGGCCGGGTGCCACTTGGTTGTAGGCTTGATATGCCGACCGGCGTTCCGGCGACATTATGCGCCGGGCACGCCGGTAGATGCTATGTGACAAATCAGAAATAGCGCACAACACGAACGCTCCACACTCGGTCCTGGGCGCTGAAGTTGTCGAGAAGTTTTGTTTTAGTGGCATATGTCATACCCCACATATACGAGCCTTGAATCTGCCAGTTTTTGTAGATTTCGGCGCCGATGCCAGCCTGTATACCCAGGTTGCCCGATGCATTCTGCATGGCGTCGAGGCTGTTATGGGCTACGGTGAACGCTATCACCGGACCACCGAACACGTAGGGGGCTATGTAGTCTTCCAATCCGTTCATGCGGGTCCATTTGAAACGGAGGTCGATGGGTATGACAACATCATGCAGATAGAGGCGTTCGCGACCGTATCCCTCGCTCGCCCAAATTTTCCTCTCACCTAAGTTGAGGGTGGCTCCGCGCTGTTGATACATCAGTCCGAAGTCAATACCGAAACCGATTCCGGGGAACATCATCTCACACTGTATGCCGGCCTGGTAACCTACTGATTTGTCAATGGTTATCAGATCTTGCTTGAAGTTGAGCGTGGTGAGGTCAACGCCTATGGTCGGACCGTAGCGGAACTGCGCCATAGCGGTGTCGGCTGCGAAGAACGCCACTATAATTGCTATGATTGAAAGAAATTTCTTCATGTCGATATTATGGTTTTGCTGGATGAGTCATGCGTGTCGGTATCGGTTGGTCGTTCTGACGTCGTGAAACCCCACGGTAGTGCCATCCAAGGTTAATATGCGTTTGTGTTATGCGTTTTTTAGATACCCGATGGCTTCGTCAATTGACATCAGCTGCTGTTCGCCGGTGGTCATGTTTTTGAGGGTCAGTTTGTTCTGGCTCATCTCTGACTCACCGATAATGGCAACGAACGGAATAGCCATGGCATCGGCATATTTCATCTGTTTCTGCATTTTCGTCACGTCGGGGAATATCTCGGAAGGTATGCCGGCGCGTCGCATCTGCATGAGCATGCTGAGTGCTGCCGCCGCCTCCTCTTTCCCGAAGCTGGTGAACATTACTTTTGAGTTGCGCAGGGTGTCCTCAGGATAGAGATTGAGGGTGTTCATGACATCATAGATGCGGTCGGCGCCGAATGAGATTCCCACACCTGAAACGCCCGGCAGACCGAACACACCGGTGAGGTTGTCGTAGCGTCCACCACCTGTAATAGATCCAATCTGGGTGTCGAGAGCCTTCACTTCAATGATGGTTCCGGTGTAGTAATTCAGACCTCTGGCAAGCGATACGTCAAGGTCGAGTTCGGCCCTAAGACCAAGATTCTTGACCCCTGAGATTACTTCGCGCAGTTCGGCAACGCCGATTTTGCCTATTTCAGAATCGGCCAGAACGCCATCGAGCTGTGTCA
>JAXJVW010000309.1:0-3545 GCA_036308365.1 Muribaculaceae bacterium | reverse complement strand
TTCCTTGAGCTTGTCAACCTCGGCGCCACCTTTGCCGATGATCAGTCCGGGACGTGATGTGCAAACGGTGATGGTGATGAGTTTGAGTGTGCGCTCGATGACGATGCGTGACACGCTTGATTTCGCGAGACGCACGTTAAGGTAGTTGCGAAGCTTTGAGTCTTCGAGTAAGGCTGCGCTTGCTTTCTTTTTGTCAGCCTCGAACCAGTTTGAGTCCCAGCCTCGGATTACGCCTAAGCGGTTGCTGATCGGATTTACTTTCTGTCCCATTTTTATGCTTCTTTAGAGTTATCGATTGTGTCAACGAAAAGGGTCACGTGGTTTGAACGCTTGCGGATGCGGTAACCGCGGCCCTGGGGGGCGGTGCGGAGACGTTTGAGCATGGGGGCGGGGTCTACGAAGATGGTGCTGATGTAGAGCTGGCCTGCCTCGGCTTTCTGCTGGTTCTTTTCTTCCCAGTTGGCGATGGCCGAACGGAGAAGTTTCTCAACCCGCGCGGCTGCTTCTTTGTTAGAGAATTTGAGGATTCCCAGAGCGCGGAAAACCTCTTTGCCGCGCACCAGGTCAGCGACCAGGCGCATCTTGCGGGGAGAAGTTGGTATGTTGAGTAATTTGGCGAAGGCTTGAGTTTTCAGTTCACTCTTGCGCGCTTCGGCTGATATTCTTTTTCTTACACCCATTTTATTTAATTTCTTTTTTTTTCAAAATTATTTTATTACAGGGCTCGTTTATTTCTTCTTATTACCGGCGTGACCGCGGAAGTTGCGTGTAGGCGCGAACTCTCCGAGTTTGTGACCTACCATGTTCTCGGTAACGTATACGGGAATAAATTTATTGCCGTTGTGAACTGCGAAGGTGTGACCGACGAATTCGGGAGCAATCATTGATGCGCGGCTCCAGGTTTTGATAACTGCCTTTTTGCCGCTTGCTTCCATCGCGTTGACTTTCTTCTCGAGTTTCACGCTGATAAACGGGCCTTTTTTTAATGAACGACTCATAGTTGTTTTGTTTTGGTCAGATTACTTTTTTCTTCTTTCGATTATGTACTTAGAAGAGGTCTTTTTGGGAGCACGTGTCTTCAGACCCTTAGCGTAAAGACCTTTGCGTGAACGGGGATGTCCACCTGAGGCGCGGCCTTCACCACCACCCATGGGGTGATCGACAGGGTTCATAACGACACCGCGGTTGCGGGGACGACGTCCTAACCAACGTGAACGGCCGGCTTTACCGGAGCGTTCCAGTGAGTGTTCGGAGTTGCCGACCACACCTACGGTCGCTTTGCATGCTGCGAGGACTTTACGTGTCTCTCCTGAGGGTAATTTGATGATTGCATAGGTACCTTCTCGCGAAACTAACTGTGCAAATGTACCGGCTGAACGGGCCATGAAGGCTCCCTGGCCGGGACGCAGCTCGATGTTGTGGACGAGCGTACCTACGGGGATCTGGCTCAGGGGAAGAGCGTTACCCACCTCAGGTGCCACGTCGTTGCCACTGACAACGGTTGCGCCAACTTCGAGTCCGTTGGGTGCGATAATGTATGATTTTGCTCCGTCAACGTAATAAAGGAGTGCGATGCGGGCCGAACGGTTCGGATCGTACTCGATTGATTTTACGACTGCGGGAACACCGTCTTTGTTTCTCTTAAAGTCAATGAAGCGGTATTTGCGTTTGTGTCCGCCACCAAGGTAACGAGTGGTCAGATGACCTTCGGCATTGCGGCCGCCGGTGCTTTTTTTACCGACTGTAAGAGATTTCTCTGGCGTGGTAGCAGTGATTGTACCTTTGAATACGCAAATAACTTTGTGTCTCTGCCCCGGTGTTGTGGGCTTGAATTTTCTTACTGCCATTTTGTTATCAGATATTGCTATAGAAGTCGATTGTTTGACCATCTGCCACACTGATTATGGCTTTCTTGTAGGCTGATGTTTTGCCGCGGAGAAGGCCTGATTTGGTGTAGCGTGATTTGTTTTTTGCTCGAACGATCATTGTGTTCACGTCGACAACTTTAACTCCATAGAGTTTCTCGACCAGGTCTTTTATCTGGTATTTGTTGGCATCCAATGATACGCGGAACGTGTAGCGGTTAAGTGACTCGGTCAACTTAGTCGCCTGTTCTGTTACGATTGGTTGAATTTTAATTTCCATTGTTCAGTTCTCTTCGAGATTAAAGTTTGTTAATAACGTCAAGGCTACTCTCGGTGATGAGAATAGCGTTGTTGTTGAGCAGTGTGTACGCGTTAATGTCCTGCGCTGTCATCACTGACGCGTTGGGCACATTACGGACTGACAAATATACATTTTTTTCTTGAGATGCTAAAACCAGAAGGGTCTTTTTACCTTCCACTTTGAGATTTTTAGCAATTTTTAAGAAATCTTTAGTCTTGGGAGCCTCGAAAGTGAAGTCTTCCATGACGATTATCTGTCCGTCGAGCGCTTTGAGCGAGAGGGCTGATTTACGCGCGAGCTGTTTAACTTTTTTGTTGAGCTTGAAGCGATAGTCGCGGGGACGGGGACCGAAAACTCGACCACCACCTACGAGCAGGGGTGAGTTGATGTCACCGATACGGCTGCCGCCACCACCTTTTTGTTTGTGGAGTTTGCGGGTTGAGCCTGAAACTTCGCTACGTTCTTTAGATTTGTGTGTACCCTGACGCTGGTTGGCGAGATACTGCTTTACGTCGAGATACAATGCGTGCTCGTTTGCTTCAATTGCGAACACTGAGTCGTTAAGCTCTGCTTTACGACCGGTGTCTTCTCCTTTGATGTTGTAAATTGCGAGTTCCATTATTTCTCAATTAATACGATTGAACCTTTTGATCCGGGGATTGAACCTTTGATCATCAGAAGGTTGTGTTCGGGGATTACTTTAACTACTTGAAGGTTTTGCACGGTTACCTGTTTGTTGCCGGTCTGTCCTGCCATGCGCATTCCTTTGAACACTTTGGCGGGATATGAGCAGGCACCTACTGAACCGGGTGCGCGGAGTCGGTTGTGCTGACCGTGTGTGGCCTGGCCTACACCTCCGAAGCCGTGACGTTTTACAACACCCTGGAATCCTTTACCTTTTGAGGTTCCTACGATGTCAACGAAGTCGCTTTCTGAGAAGAAGTCAACGCAGATGGAGTCACCTAACTTGTAATCTGAAGTGAAACCTTTGAACTCGGCCAAGTGACGCTTGGGTGTCACACCTGCTTTTTTGAAGTGTCCGAGCACGGGGTTGGTGAGGCGTTTTTCTTTCTGATCCTCGAAACCGAGCTGGATTGCTTCATAGCCGTCTGTCTCAACGGTTTTAACCTGGGTGACAACACAAGGACCTACTTCGATAACAGTGCACGGTACGTTTTTACCGTCGGCACTGAAAACGGATGTCATTCCGATTTTTTTTCCTATTAATCCTGGCATTTCTGTGGTTGTTTATAAAATATGTGTATTGTTGTGGTTGTTTTGTTTGAGAGGGGGAGAGGAGCGCGAGAGCAGTTATGGGCGCGTCCGACGGACGTCACACTTTGATTTCCACATCGACACCGCTGGGAAGTTCGAGCTTC
>JAXJVW010000308.1:0-8237 GCA_036308365.1 Muribaculaceae bacterium | reverse complement strand
CTCAAATCCTGCGATAAATAAATTTAAACAGTTTCTTAACGTCTACCGGAATTTATTTACCCTGGTGTTCGTAGGTGAGGGTAAGAGTAGGCTGGTCACAAACCTCGGCGGGACCGAAGTACTGGATGGGACCGGGATAGATGTAGCATGTTTCGAGCGCCCATTTGTCGCGTTTGCTTTCGAACTTGAGGAAGGGCGCGCCGTCCAGACGCACGAGAGCTTTCTGGATAACTGGTTTCATTGCGCCGTGGCGGCGTTCCATGTTCATCATCATGGTGATGGGTATACCGCCGGCGATCCACTGAACGGAGGGTTTAGAGAGGTTGCGCACTGATGACATGTAGCCTGTCACGCCTGATTCGATGAGGCATGCGGCGTTGAAACCGAGGGCGTAGCAGTAGTCGGCGTCGAAGTTAGAAGGAGCGGCGCAGCGTCCTTCGTAGCCGAAGAAGTGGTGGAGAGCGGCGAATTTACCGTTGTATTTGCCTTCGGCGCGGAGCTGTTCGAGACGTTTTCCAACCATTTCGCTGAGGAGTTTTTCAGTTTCGATGAGTGACACCTGGACGTTGCCGTGGGGGTCGCGGTCGAGGCTGAGCTGACGGGCCACACCTGCGGGGAGTGAAGCGTAGATAGCTGCGTTTGTTTCAGAGAGGTTTTTGATGATCCATTCACGCTGCTGGTCGGCTGCGACGGCTGCGAATTCAGCGCCTTTGGCAGCGAGCAGGTCGTTGAGTTCGGCGATGAGGGCCTTCATAGCGGGGATGAATTCGATGAGACCTTCGGGGATGAGGACCGTACCGAAGTTGTTACCTTTTTCAGCGCGTTTCACCACGATGTCGGCGATGTAGTTTACAACATCCTGGAGAGTCATGTTTTTGGCTTCGACCTCTTCAGAGATGATGCAGACGTTGGGCTGAGTCTGGAGGGCGCATTCCAGTGCGATGTGTGAGGCGGAGCGGCCCATCAGTTTGATGAAGTGGTAGTATTTGCGGGCAGAGTTGCAGTCGCGTTCAATGTTACCGATAACTTCAGAGTATACTTTAGTGGCGGTGTCGAAGCCGAAAGAGGTTTCGATCACTTCGTTTTTGAGGTCGCCGTCGATTGTTTTGGGGCAACCGATCACCTGCACACCGGCGTTGATTTCCTTGTAGTATTCGGCCAGGACAGCGGCGTTGGTGTTAGAGTCGTCGCCACCGATGATGACGAGTGCAGTGATTCCGAGTTCGCGGAGGATTTCGAGACCTTTGTCAAACTGTTCTTTTTTCTCGAGTTTGGTTCGGCCTGAGCCTATGATGTCGAAACCGCCGGTGTTTCGATATTCGTCAATGATATCTTTAGTGAGCTCCACATAGTTGTGGTCAACGAAACCGCCGGGTCCCATGAGGAAACCGTAGAGACGGCTGTCGCGGTTGAATTTTTTGATTCCGTCGAAGATACCGCATATTACATTGTGTCCGCCCGGGGCCTGACCGCCAGAAAGGATCACACCCACGTTAAGGGGTTTCGAGGGGGCAGGGTTGGCATTTTTTTCAAATGTTATTTCGGGCAAACCGTAAGTGTTGGGGAAGAGTTTTTTGATATCTTCCTGATCGGCAACTGACTGAGTGGGGTTGCCTTCCACCACTTTCACCGCACCGGTGAGAACCACGGGTAACTTGGGCTGGTAAGCAGCACGGGCTTTTTGCAATGCGCTCTTTTTCATCTTTTTTATGTGATAATTAAGTATTGTAGTTTTATTGTTGCAAAATTACATAAAAAATTCCGCAATAGCGTTGTTCAGGTGTAAGTTTTTTATCGAAGTCTTTTAAATAATGTGAACAGGGCGCGGAATCGGTGCGAAATGTCACCCTCGGCGGCGGTGGGCCGGGGTGGTTCCCGAGGGTTGACGTGCGGGGTCAGTTGCGGAGGTTGCGATAGAGGAACGGTTCGGAGCTGAAGAGTTTGACGACCACAATGGATGTGAAACCAACGATGCATATGGGGAGGAAGTATTCGTAGGCCGCGGCCATTTCGGTTGTTATGAACACGGCGAGCATTGGTGTGCGCACCACCCCCGACATCACTCCGGCCATGCCGAACAGCCCAAACAGCCCAACGGGCAACTGTGTGCCGATCAGGCGGTTCGACAGCAGTGCGAAAAGGAGTCCGGCCACCACTCCGGCAAAGAGTGTGGGTGCGTAGTCACCGGCCACGCCACCTCCGCTGTTTGAGCTGCAGCAGGCGAAGCATTTCACCAGAATCACCAGCGCGGCAACCACTATCAGGCTCCATGAGCCGAGGTCGAGTCCGGCGAGTACCGATCCGTTGAGAATGTTGTGGTAGTCGCCGTTGATGATTTTCCCCATCAGGCCATAGCCTTCGCCATAGAGGGCAGGGAACGAGAACAGGAGCAGTCCGAGGATTCCCCCCGAAACGAGGTTACGGATCCATGGGGAGCTGATGGTGCCGAACCAGCGTTCCATTTTTCCGACCATGGCTGAGTAGTAGATTGAATAGAATCCGCAGAACAGGCCCAGGACGATGACAAACGGGTAGACATCGCCGGCGATGGCGATATGGTTGCTGAAGGCGAGGTCGATTGTGCATCCCGAGAGCACATAGGCAGTGAGCGAGGCGATGATCGAAGCGGTGAAAACGCCTATCACCGACACCATTGTCAGCTCCATGGCCAGAGCCTCGAAGGTGAACATGGCGCCGCCGACCGAGGATTTGAAAATGCCCGCTATGCCGGCGGCGGCTCCGCAACCTATCAGCACGCGCGTTTGGTCGTCGGTCAGGCAGAGCGCCCTACCGATGTTGCTGCCCACGGATGCGCCGGTGCAGGCAATAGGGCCTTCCGATCCGGCCGAACCGCCAAAGCCCAGTGTAATGCTCGCGGCGATCATGCGTGTCACCAACGATGCCGGGCCCATCGCGTACTGCCCGTTTTTGAGCCGCTGGCTGAGTCGTGCCACACCATGCTCCAGGTTGCGCCGGGCCACATAGCGCTGAAACATGCCGGTCAGCATTATTCCGGCCACGGGCACCACGATCAGGAGCCAGTCGACATTGTCGGGGGTGAACCCCGAGGTCATCACCGCCGAAACCCCTTTTATCATCATTTTAAGCAGATGGGCAGCTGTCCCCGCAATCAGACCTATGATGACCGTGAGGAGAAAAAAGAAGGCGGTGTCCGACATGTGACGCCGGCGCCAATCGTTGAAACGTGCTACTACAGTTGACATGAACGTGAGTTTCGACAGAATAATTGTGGCCGCAACTGATGGCGGGAGCGCCACCCGGGCCATATGTTATCATAACGTTTTCCACAGCCATTAGGTTCTGGGGGCATATTATGACGGCATTGAACTCATTTAAACTTTTTATTCGTTAACATTAACGAGGCATTTTCGAGACAATTTTGCTTCGTGCAGAGGGAGTGTAGCGAGCTACACGACCGATGAACAAAGCAAAATTGGCCGAAAATGACCGTTAAGGTTGACTAAAGAACATAAATTCGGTAAAATGTTTAAATGAGTTCATTAACAAATTATTAGTGAAAATAGCATAAACTTCATCATTTTTAAACAACGACATAGCATGGTGATAAAATAATTTGTAATTTTGCACCAGATTTATGAGCATCTCCACTCAATAGAAAGCAACAGGTACAATACAGATGAAATTATTCAACCGTGACCGGATCAATCCCGGTGTATTCACATCCACACTTCCGATAATCTTCCTTATAGTGGCCCTGATAGGGATAATATTGTTCAGGGGGGCCGAAGCGGTGGGCTACCTTAGTCCGCTGGTTCTGCTGTCGGCCGCTGTCGTCACCATGTTACTGTCGCGTTTGACCACCCGACGCCGCTGGCGGCATCTGTGGATAGGACTGGTCAACAGTTCACGTCAGATACTCCCCTGCATACCCATCCTGATGAGTATCGGTGCGGTGTCGGCCACATGGATGCTGAGCGGCGTGGTGCCGTCGATGATATGCTACGGGCTCGAGTTTCTTCATCCGGCGCTGTTTTTGATGGAGGCCTGCGTGATCTGCTCGCTGGTGTCGGTGTTGTCAGGCAGTTCGTGGACCACCATCGCCACCGTCGGTGTGGCCCTGATGGGTATAGGAACGGTTCTGGGCTATGACACCGGCTGGATCGCCGGGGCAATTATCTCCGGAGCATACTTCGGCGACAAGGTTTCGCCGTTGAGCGACACCACTGTTCTGGCCTCGTCGACCTGTGGAGTGGGTTTGTTCAGCCACATACGCAACCTCACCTACACCACCGTTCCGGCTTTTGCCATCACCCTGACGGTGTTCGGAATCAAGGGTGCCACAATCACCACCGGGGAATATTCCGAGTCGATCGAGGTGATTGACCAGCTTCACTCCGTGTTCAACATCACGCCCTGGTCCTTGGTCATTCCCGCACTGACAGTTTTGTTGCTCGCCCTCCGTCTGCACACCATCAAAACCCTGATCATAAGCTCATTGGCCGGACTGGCCGGGATTTACATTCTGCAACCACAGCTGCCGGCCACATTAGGGATGGACGGGAGCGGGGCATGGCACCATCTGGTCACAGCCACGAAAATGGTGTTCACCGCCACCGACTTCAACACCGGCCACGAGATGCTCGATTCGCTCGCCTCAACCGGAGGTGTGGCCGGAATGAGCACCACCATCATGCTCGTTCTCAGCGGCATGTTGTTCGGGGGCATGCTCCTGGGGTCGGGTATTATCACCACTCTGACCCGCTGTTTCCAGCGCCGTCTGAACGGACGCCGCGGCATAGTGACCGCCACCGTTTCGAGCGGGCTGCTGATGAACTCATGCACCGCCGACCAGTTTCTCTCAATAATAATATGTGGGAATCTCTACAAGGGTGTCTACCGTCGCGCCGGCCTTGACAGCAAACTTCTGAGCCGGTCGCTTGAGGATGGAGTTTCGGTGACCTCGGTGCTCATTCCATGGAATTCGTGCGGCATCACGCAGAGCACCGTGTTAGGCGTTGCCACGCTGACCTATCTCCCCTATTGTCTGTTCAACCTTCTGAGTCCGCTGTGTTCAATCGGGGTGGCCTACATCATGCATGTGAGGTCACGCTACAAAGAGGCCGGAATGGCCACTATCGCCGGAAAGTGATAGGGAGCAGACAGAACACCGGGACATTTGATCCTTGAAGCACCCCGGCTGTCCAGCGGGGCATGCTCTCGATGACCCTCACGGCCTCACGGTCGAGTTCGGGATGCACCTTCCGGATCACGGTCACATGCGAGATGCGTCCGTCGGGGTTCACCACGAAACCACACAACACCCTTCCATGGGCGCCGTCGGTTCTCGCACCCGAGGGGTAGCACCGTTCGCTGTTGATAAACTTCACCATGGCGTTGTTGCCGCCGGGGAATTCAGGAGGCACGTCGACCGAGTCATATTCATAGACGTCAGTGACACTGCGCCGGCGTTCCGACTCAGTTTTCAGCACATGAGCCTTTAGCTGCACCCCCATAGGCTTGCGAGCCTGGGATGCCGCTATGGTCATCATAGCCAAAGATAATATGACGAGTCGTTTATTCATATTCCTTGAAGTTAAGAAATTGCTCCGGATGACGCAAAATTATCACATTATCATCTTATAATCAAGCCGTTTGATAATGATTATGATAGTTTTAGGTTTATTCACAGTTGGGCCGGCCCCACTATCCGCGCCACTGCGGCATGCAGGCCTACCGAGTGTGATGGCACAATGTCGTCAAAGCGGGCCGATGCGACATCGAAATGTTAAAAACCGAATTAAAAAACACAAAATCATAACCTGAAATTGCAGATATTGATTAAAATTATTATCTTTGCGCCTTATTGTGACCACAGATTCTTATGCAATGGAATCACATCACATGGAAATCATATCGAATGTTAATATATAGGTATAATATAGTATGAAGAAAATCCTTATCACCGCTTTGTGTGTCGCCGGAGGAATGTCAGTGTTCGCTGACAACGCCAAAATCAACCCCGCCGGCCTCAGCATGCTCATTGAGCAGCAGTCAACCCCCTCACGCAGTTCAGAAACAGTGAGCGTTCTGGTCCGTATGGCCGAAGGCTACACCGCTGACGACCTTGACGGCTACACCGTTCTGTCGACCTACGGCGACGAGCTCGCACTGGTTGAAGTGACACTGGGAGAAGTTGAGAAACTTTCAGAAGAAGCCGCCGTTGAACGTGTTTCATTCGGTGAGTTGCAGAACACCATGATGGACAAAGCGCGCAAGGAAACCGGCGTTGACCAAATCCACGCAGGCACAGGAATCAGCTCGGCCTTCACCGGCAAAGGAGTGCTGGCAGGCATTTTCGACACCGGCCTCGACCCCAGCCACATCAACTTCAGCGACGGCAACGGCAACAGCCGTGTGAAAAAATTCTACAACCTCAACACCGGCCGCGTCTACAACACCGGGGATCTCACCCTTAAGCTCACCGAGAACAAAGATAAAAGCCACGGCACACACTGCGCCGGAATCATGGGTGGTTCATATAACGGCGAGGGTAAAATCGTAGGCACCAAAAAAATCTTCGGAAAAGAAGTGCCCGCCATCGTTTCAGGAGATATTCCCTACTATGGTGTAGCCCGTGAAGCCGACCTCTATCTGTCAGGCGGAACACTGAGCAACACCAACATCCTGACCGCATGCGAAGCCATAGGCAAATATGCCCAGGAGCAGGGTCAGCCCGCTGTAATCAACCTGTCGCTCGGTTCAGTGTCAGGCTCACACGACGGATCTTCGGACTTCGACCTGTCGCTGAGCGAAATCGCCCGTAAATATGGAGTGATCATCCTCGTGGCCTCAGGTAACGACGGTGACTCCAACATGTCGATCAAAAAGACCCTCACCGCGCAGAACAACGCGATCAAGACCTTCCCCAACACCTTCAAACAAAACAGCGTGGAGTTCTGGGCTAACGACAACAAAAACATCACAGGTACGTTCGCCATCTACGACAAGGCCGCAGGCAAGATAACCTACAGCTACGATGTGACATCGGACAAAAAACAGAGCGTTACCATTTCCGGACGCGACTATTCCCAGTATGAGCACAGCGCAGCGTTCGACGCGGCGTTCACATCCAATTCCTACGTGATCATTGAATCAGGTGTGCGCAAAGCCAACAACCGCTCCTACACCACATTCTATCTCAACCTGTCGTCAATCAACTCCAACCTCGTGCCCCTTTTCATTGTCACCGGACAGGCCGGTCAGACCCTCCTGGCCACCACCAACTCAGGTGTGCTGACCAACAACGGTCTGGCAGGCTACGACAACGGCACAAACACCGAGTGTATCAACGAGATGGCCACCAGCAAGAATGTCATAGCCGTAGGCGCCTACATCACCCGCGTGACATGGCCCGTGCTCAACAACAATAACCCACAGGTCATCGGCTATAACGATTATAAAGAGAACAACATCGGCGAGGCAGCCGACTTCTCATCATATGGCGTCACCTTCGACGGCATCAGCCTGCCCCACGTGTGCGCCCCCGGTATGGGCATCGTGTCGTCCTACTCTACCCCCTATCTGGAATCCCACAGCAACGCCATGGGCTACAACGTTGCATCAGCCAGCAGCACCGTAGGCGGTCAGACACGTATGAACTACTGGCAGAACGAGCAGGGCACATCAATGGCCACACCGTTCACCGCCGGCACTGTGGCTCTCTGGCTCCAGGCCGACCCCACACTGACCCGCGATGAAATCATCAACGTGTTCAACAAAACCTCAGTTCGCGATGCCAAAGTTGAGCAGGGAATCAAAGCCCAATGGGGAGCCGGCAAACTCAGCGCTATCGAAGGGCTGAAATACATCCTTGGCGAGAGCGGCGTGGGAAGCGTTTTCGACGATGAGGAAACCCGCCTGGTGGTCACCACCGAAGGCAAACAGATCAACGTAACCGTGGGTGGAGCCAACGGTTTCGATGCCCGTCTCTACAGCCTCAGCGGCGCCATGATGAAAGCCGGAAGCACTTCATCGGCACAGCTCGACATCGACGCTGAAGGTCTCGAAAAGGGGATCTATGTTCTGGAGATCAACGGTGAGAACGCCCACTTCACCAAAAAAATCACACTCTGAAACATTTAGAAACACTACAATCACTGCGGAGTGCGTGGCCACGATGGCCACGCACTCTTTTTTTTTGAACACACAAACCGGCGAAGGCCACATCGGTCCCTCAGAAACTGTTTAAAATTTAT
>JAXJVW010000307.1:0-7828 GCA_036308365.1 Muribaculaceae bacterium | reverse complement strand
TGTGCTCTATGGTTCAAGTGAACCGAATTTGTTTAACTTATTATTTGATTAGTGTCCTCCCAGATTTTTAGTGGACACTAATGTTATTTTATATTAAGTATCTCTCAAAAATAATGCGTAGTTAATTTCTGAGAGATACTTAACCGGTGAACTTATTCATAAAAGGTGAACTTATTCATAAAATATGAGTTCGATGTCAGATAAGTTTAACATATAATGTCAAATTGATTCTAAAATCAGTTAAAATAACGGGGATTTTTGAACTAAATCGTGTGGCTGATGTTGTAAGGGTATAATAACAAAAAATTATAGTAAAATGACATACACACAACCAAAATTACCTTACGCCAACGATGCTCTGGCTCCTGCGATCAGTGGAACAACCGTAGAATATCACTATGGTAAACATGAGAAGGCCTACATTGACAATCTGAACCGACTGATTCAAGGTACGGAATTCGAGAACAAGGAGCTTGAGGATATCATTTGCAGCGCTGATGGAGCGTTGTTCAACAACGCCTCGCAGGCATGGAACCATATTTTCTACTTCTTTTCATTCTCGCCCTACGGGGGAGGTGAGCCTGAAGGTGAGCTGGCACAGGCCATAAAGGAGAAATTCGGCTCGTTTGAACGGTTCAAAAAGGAGTTTGTTGACGCCGGAGTGGGCATTTTCGGATCGGGCTGGGTTTGGCTCGCCCGTGATGAGAAAGGTGAATTGTTTATCGTGCCCAAGACCAACGCCGGTAACCCTCTGACCGACGGACTGACCCCTATACTGGTGTTCGACGTTTGGGAACATGCCTATTATCTGGACTACCAGAACCGCCGAGCCGACGCATTGAACAAGCTCTGGGACATCGTGGACTGGGACATGGTAGGCGGAAGATATTGATTTGAAGTAAAGGTGGTTAGTGGATTAGCTCCCTTGAAACATAAAATGATTATATCAGCTCTATAAAGGATATAGAAAATAGCACTTAATTGTAAGCATAATGTGATGAATGGAGAGAGAGGCACTCGTGAGAGCCCCTCTTTTTCTTTTGTGTCAGGGTGGAAGATGGGTGTGGTTGCGTGGTGTCCGCTGAGATGGCTCCGGAGGGAGCCACCGGGGGGGTCATTCACCTTCGCCTAAGGCGCGGGTGATGTCGGGGGGTAGGTTTTTCGATGCTTTCGCCCCCATGGCCTTCAGTTTCTCCGCACGTGTCACCAGGTTGCCCGTTCCCGTAGAGAGTTTGTTGAGGGCCTTCATGTAGGCGTCGTGGGCAGAGTTGATCGACTTGTCGATTTTCTGCATATCTTCGATGAAAGCTACGAACTTATCGTACATTTTTCCGCTTTCAGTAGCGATGTCGATGATGTTGCGGGTGATTTTGTCTTGTCGCCACATTTGCGCCACGAGGCTCAGAGTAGTCAGCAGATGAGTTGGTGAAAGGATTATCACGCGACGGTCGAAGGCGTATTGCCACAGCTCGTTATCGGCCTGCATAGCAGCGATGTAGGCCGGTTCGTTGGGAATGAACATCATGACGAAATCCGCTTTGCCCGATCCGCCGATGTAGTCCTGATAGCGCTTGTCGGCTAATTCCTTTATGTGTCGCCGGACCGATTTGATGTGTTCGTCGCGATGGATCTGTTCCTCCTCGGGTGAGGCAGCGTTGACCAGTTTGACGAAAGCCGAAAGCGAAACTTTCGAGTCGATGATGATTTTTTTCCCGTCGGGATAGTTGATGACCACGTCGGGACGGAGCGAGTGACCGTTGTCGGAGGTTATGATTTGTCCTTCCTCGGAGGTTTGTTGCACTTGATAGTGGACTCCTCGTTCCAGGCCGGAGCGTTCCAGGATAGAGTCGAGGATCATTTCGCCCCAGTCGCCCTGGATTTTAGAGTTTCCACGCAGGGCCGAGCTCAGTTCGCGCGCTTCCTTTCCGATTGACTGCTGGAGTTGTCGCAGTTCTTCGATGCGCACCCCCAGGGCTACCCGCTCACGGGCTTCGATAGAGAAATTCTCGGCCAGGGTTCGTTTGAAGCTTTCAATGTTTTGTTGCAGCGGTGCGAGGATTTCGCCGAGTCGCGCCTCTTGTTGCGCTTTGAATCCGGCCGACTGCTGCGCCATGATTTCGTTGGCGATGTTTTTGAAACGGATTTCGTTTTCCTTTTCGATGCGCGCCTGTTGCTCGTTTGTCAGCCTGATGCGTTCGTGGAGCACCTTGTTTTCGGCCTGGTATTCCGCCAGGAGTTTCGAAATGGATGAGTTTTCCCGCTCGAGCAGTGCCCGGCGGGAGTCAGTGGTTGACAACCGTTCGGCCATCACTTTATTCTCGGCCATAGCGTCGTGGAGCTGGTTTTTGATCCGGGAGTTGGAGCGATAGAGCGTGTTGATGAAAATGAGGGTGGCCAGCAGGGCGCATCCCATTATTATCAGAGGAAGAGTCATTGTAGGTGGCAGTTGGGAAAGGGTTGTAGGTGCGTGTCAGTCGTCGGAGTAGTGACGGAGGACGCGACGGTAGGAGTTGAAGATTTTTGATTTGGAGACGAACCCGACATACTTTCCGTTTTCCACAACCGGGAGGTTCCATGCCCCGGTGTTGTCGAATGTTTTCATGACAGATTCCATTTGCTGTCCCACTTCGATTTTTGCGGGGGGCATGCTCATGAATCGTCTGACGAACATTTTTTTGTAGAGGTCGGGCCGGAACATTATGTTGCGGATGTCGTCGAGGAGGACGATGCCGAGTAGTGTGCCGTCGTTGTCAACTACGGGGAAGAGGTTTCTGTTGCTTCGGGATATTACCTCGACCATCTGCTTGAGGTTCATGTCGGGGTGCACTTTGATGAAATCCTGTTCGATTACGGAGTCTATTTTCAGAAGTGTCAGCACGGCTTTGTCCTTGTGGTGGGTCAGGAGTTCACCTTTTTGGGCCAGACGCATGGTGTAGATGCTGTAGGGTTCGAAAATTTTTATTGTGCCGTAGGAAATTGCCGATACGATCAGCAGAGGGAGGAACAGTTCGTAGCCGCCGGTCATTTCGGCGGTAAGGAATATCGCCATCAGGGGGGCGTGCATGACTCCGGCCATTACTCCTGCCATACCCATCAGGGCGAAGTTTTTCGTTGAGAGCTGCAGGTCGAGCCCCATGTAGCTGTTGATTAGGAACGAGAAGAAGAATCCGGCCATGCACCCCACGTAGAGCGACGGGGCGAAAGTGCCACCGACACCGCCCGCTCCGTTGGTGGCCGAGGTCGCGAACGCTTTGAAGAAGATTATGCAGCCTATGAAGATGAGTATGAAGTGTTTGTTCCCGGCGTCGGAGTAGAACAGTGAGCTGTCAACGATTGATCCGGGGTGGCTTCCGAGCAGGTCGTTGATCGAGGTGTAGCCTTCGCCGTAGAGGGGAGGGAATAGGAAGATGAGGGCTGCGAGGATTATGCCACCGATGACAGCGCGGTGCCATTGGCGATGGAGTTTTTTGCCGAAGAACCGTTCCATCATCATCATGACACGGGTGAAATAGAGCGACACCAGTCCGCAGAACACGCCGAGGAGAATGACGAAGGGGATGCGTCCCATGGCGAACTCCTCGCTCTGCACGAAGTGGAATTCCACGTCGTAGCCGGTGAAGATGTAGGCAATTGTGGCAGCTGTCACGGATGAAATGATCAGCGGCATCACCGAGACGGTTGTCAGGTCGAGCATGAGCACTTCGAGGGTGAAAAGCATGCCTGCTATGGGGGCTTTGAAAATGCCGGCTATGCCTGCCGCGGCGCCGCAACCGACGAGAATCATCAGAATTCGCGGCGACATTTTGAAGAGCTGTCCGAGGTTCGAGCCGATAGCCGATCCGGTGGCCACGATTGGGCCCTCCGCACCGACTGATCCGCCGAAGCCTATGGTCATGGAACTGGCTATCACTGAGGAGTATATGTTGTGTGGTTTAAGTCGGCTTTTGTTTTGCGAGATGGCGTAGAGCACTCGAGTCACACCGTGGGAAATGTTGTCCTTGACGACGAATTTGACGAATACAATGGCCAGGAGGATGCCGACGACGGGATAGACCAGATAGAGGTAATTGGCTTCGGTGATGTTGATTCCGTTAGATAGGAGCGATGAAATTGAGTGGATGAGGAATTTGAGCAGCAGGGCCATGAATCCTCCGAAAATACCGGTCAGCAGGGCAAGGATTATGACGAAAGTCTTTTCCTTGATGTGGCGTTCGCGCCACAGCAGGAAACGTAGCCAAAGGTCGGCTGCGGGAGCTGTTTTTTTGTCGATAGTGTTCTGCTCCATCAGCGGATTATTTTGAAGAGGCCTCCGTCGCTGACTTTGATTATTGACGAAGGGTTGGCCTCGGTTGTGTCGTCGCGTCGGGTTGTCATGACGTAGTCGACGGCGTTGATTATTTCGGGTGAGATTTCGCTGAAAATGTGGGGTGTCGGTTTTCCGCTTATGTTTGCCGAGGTTGAAACCAGGGGTTTGCGGAAGCTGTCGCAGAGCCGCCGCGACACTCTTTCGCTGGTGATGCGGAATGCCGCTGAACCATCGGCGGCTATTGCTTCGGGGGCTATGCCGACAACTTTGTCGTAGATTATGGTCAGGGGGTTTACGGCGGCATCGATGAGCTGCCATGCGATGTCGGGGATGTTCTCAACGAAGCGTTGCAGGGTGCCTTCGTTTCCTACTAAGAGAATGAGGGCTTTGCTGTCAGATCGTTGTTTTATTTCAAAGACACGCTTTACGGCTGCGGGGTTTGTGGCGTCGCATCCTATTCCCCAGACGGTGTCGGTGGGGTAGAGGATGATGCCTCCGCGGCGTAACACCTCGATGGCGTTACGTATGTCGTCATGTTCGGATAAGATGGTTTGGTTCATGCACACAAAGTTAGTGAAAAAGGTTTAGACTTGAAATAGATAAGCGGGAAAATTTGTGGTGTGGCGATGAAGTTGACACCTGCCGTTGTAGGGTGTTGGATAAGGGCTGGGATAGGGAAAGAGTAAGCCCATGGAGAGCCGATGCCGGTTGCTCCATGGGCAAATTGGGTTGAGCGGTGTCAGTCGGTGTTAGGGTCGCAGGTCAGGCCTACGCCTAATTTTTTGAAGATTTTGTGGTCGACTTCGCCGAGCATCACTGTTGAGTGCACCTGGCAGCCGAAGAGGTTGGGGAGTTGCTCGAGGGCGGCGCGGCAGCATTCGTCGTGGGGCGACAGGACGGAGAGTGCCACGATGACCTCGTCGGTGTGGAGTCGCGGGTTGCGGCTGTTGAGGTAGCTGATTTTGGTGTGCTGAATCGGTTCGATGATTCCCTGTGGAATCAGTTTTACGCTGTGGTCGATTCCTGCCAGGTGTTTGAGGGCGTTGAGGATCAGTGCGGCCGACGGTCCGAGGAGTTCACCTGATTCGGCTGTTATGATTGTTCCGTCGGCGATTTCAATCGCGGAGCATGCGTGGCCCGAGATTTCGGCGCGTTGACGTGCGGCGGCGACTGTGCGTCGATAGGAGATGTCGATTTTGGCTTGTTTGAACAGGAGGGCTATTTTGTTGACCTCCTTGTCGTTGCCGTCGCCTTTTGCGAGGTTGTTGACGGCGGTGAAGTAGCGTCGGATAATTTCGTTGTTTGAGGCCTGGCAGCACACGTCGTCGTCACTGATGCAGAATCCGACCATGTTGACACCCATGTCGGTTGGCGACTTGTAGGGGTTGTGGCCGTATATGCCTTCGAAAATGGCGTTGAGGACGGGGAAGATCTCGATGTCGCGGTTGTAGTTGATGGCGGTTGTGCCATATGCGTCGAGGTGGAATGGGTCGATCATGTTGATGTCGTTCAGATCGGCGGTCGCAGCCTCGTAGGCTATGTTTACGGGGTGTTTGAGCGGGAGGCTCCAGACGGGGAATGTTTCGAATTTGGCGTAACCGGCTTCCACACCTCGTTTGTGCTCATTATATAATTGGCTGAGACATACCGCCATTTTGCCGCTTCCCGGACCGGGAGCTGTGACGATGACCAGGGGTCGGGAGGTTTCGACGTAGTCGTTTTTGCCGAAGCCTTCGTCGGAGGCAATGAGGCTGACGTTAGTCGGGTAGCCGTCGATGAGATAGTGGTAGTAGGTTTTGACGCCCATCCGTTCCATTCGGGCCCGGAAGGCGTCGGCGCTTTTCTGTCCGTTGTAGTGGGTCACGACGACACTGCTGACCATGAATCCTCGGCTTTGGAATTCGTTTCTCAGGCGTACCACGTCGGCATCGTAGGTTATTCCGAGGTCGTGTCTGATTTTGTTTTTCTCAATGTCGAGGGCGCTGATCACGATTACAATCTCCGCCGTGTCAGCGAGTTGCTGCAGCATTCGGAGTTTGCTGTCGGGTTGGAAACCGGGCAGGACTCTGCTGGCATGGTAGTCGTCGAAGAGTTTCCCGCCTAATTCGAGATAGAGTTTGTTGCCAAACTGTGAGATTCGTTCGCGGATGTGCTGCGACTGAATCTTCAGATACTTGTTGTTGTCAAATCCGTACTTCATATACGGAATGCAAAGTTATGGAATTTTTTTGTCAAATGAAAACTTTGCGTGGGTAAAAATTTCACCAGATCCGGTAGGGGAGGGGGTTATTAGCGTGGTTAATTGTCGTCGCCACCGTCGCCGTAGGCTGTTCCGGCTGGTGGGAGGGTTTTGTGAAGGGCAACTGAGGCTGCGATGCCTGAGAGGAGCGATGCTACCACGATTCCGAGTTTGGCATGGTTGAGGAGGTCGATCATTTCAGGTGAGCCGAACGAGAGGTTGGCGATGAACAGCGACACGGTGAATCCGACGCCTCCGAGCATGGCTATTGATGCGATCATTTTCCAGTTGCAGTTTTCGGGCATGGGTGCGAGGTTGAATTTGACGGCGAGCCATGAGAAACCGAGTATGCCTACGAATTTGCCGATGAACAGTCCGGCGATGATGGCGAGGCTTACACCTTCAACGATTGTTGCGGGGTCCATGTCCATGAGGAATATGCCTGCGTTGGCGAATGCGAACAGCGGGATGATGAAGTAGTTGACCAGTGGGTGGAGCGTGTCCTCGAGGTCCTGGAGTGGAGATATGACTTTATCGGAAGCTGACTCCACTTCTTTGAGCCAGTTCATCTGGTCTTTGTTGAGTATGGTTCGTTTGGAGAGGAGTTCGTCGTCCTCGGCGTTGAAGTTTGAGATTGCGTTGCGTATTGATTTGACATATTTCTTCGGGGCGAACACGGGGGTGGATGGAATGGCGAAGGCCACGAGTACTCCGGCGATAGTGGGGTGTATGCCTGAGTTAAGGAATAGGAACCACACTATGCCACCGACGATGAAATAGAATGCTTTGCTTTGAATCTGGAGGTGTCCGCCGAAGAAGAGGACCACGAGCAGGAGGCATGCGTAGAGGATGAAGAGGTAGTTGATGTGGGATGAGTAGAAGGCGGCGATCATGATTATGCCGCCGATGTCGTCGACTACGGCGAGTGTGGTCAGGAATATTTTCAGTGACAGGGGTACGCGTGAGCCTAACAGGGCGAGTATGCCGAGAGAGAAGGCTATGTCGGTAGACATTGGGATTGCGAATCCGTTGGAGTAGTCTGATCCGTTGGAGAGTAGCATGTAGGTTGCTGCCGGGATTATCATACCGCCGATGGCTGCCACTATTGGGAGGAGTGCTTTTTTGAACGATGAGAGTTCGCCCACGAGGATTTCACGTTTGATTTCCAGACCGATGGTGAAGAAGAAGATTGCCATCAGTGCGTCGTTGATGAACTCGATGAGTGTCATTGGTTCTCCGCCGTGAGAGAATATGTTGAAGTCGCCAAGTTGCAGGTGTATGGT